>NZ_JBQHQF010000025.1:0-29997 GCF_052067635.1 Collinsella sp. HCP3S3_E5
ATGGCACTTCAACATCATTGTCGCAGCCCCGACCCGCGGTCACGAGCGGGGGCTCCTATCTTTTTAGTGCCCTCGGATTGGGTCATAGTGTCTGTCGTTGCCAAAACAGCGGCGTTGCCGGAGTAGTCGTTGGGGACGTTCTTAAACGACTACCCAATGGCTATTGCACGCATGGCTCGCATGACAGCCGTCTCTTTTATGTTTCCTTTAGCCGTCGCTGTCTAGGATGGGGGTTAGTCGATAGGAAGGGAGCACCGGGATGGACGATGCGAGCGAGCGCGCAATCGAAGAGGACATGCTCGATCAGTTCAATTACTTTGATGATGAGGACGAGGAGCTGATCGACCGTCGCGAGCCAGCGCCGCTTGATTCCTTTGATCTGGTCGATGAAGAGACTGATGAGGTTGAGGACGAATCAACGGAGTCCCCACAGTCTTCGCGCCTTAACTCGCTGCTTTCGAGAGCCCCCATGCACCACGGCGTTCGTGCCGGCGCGCTCCATATGAAAACTGACTGGCACCAGATCGTGACGGCAGGCGATGAACTTGCCGTCGATGCGCCGCTCACCGATAAATCATCCATCGTCTGCCGCACCGGTATGCTTATGCTCGCGAGTGGAACGGGTGCCTGGCGCGTACGCGATACCATGAATCGAGTCGCCGCCGTACTCGGTGTCACCATCCATGTTGACTTAAGTCTCCTGTCGTTTGAGTGTACTTGCATCGAAGATGGCCACTGCTTTAACGAGGTCGTCAGTCTGCCGACAACCGGCGTCAACACCCATCGCATTTGGATGATGGAGAGTTTCCTCAAGGAAATCGAGACCTATGGTCGTCGCTTCACGGTGCACGAGTATCACGAGATGCTCAAGACCGTTGAGAGTTCAAAACCTGATTACGCGCCCTGGCAACAGGGCCTTGCGGCAGCCTGCGCCTGTGGCGCCTTTGTCTTTTTACTTGGTGGCGGTCCCATTGAGATGGCATGCGCGTTCGTGGGCGCGGGTGTCGGCAACTTTGCCCGCTCCCATATTCTCAAGCAAGGCCTTGGTCAGTTCAGCGCTTTGACGCTCGGTGTCGCACTGGCCTGTATCTCATATTTGCTGGCATTGCTCGGCCTCGCCCAGGTTGTTCCGGGTGCAATGTCGCACCAAGAAGGCTATATCGGCGCCATGCTCTTTGTGATTCCTGGCTTTCCGCTCATTACGGCAGGTCTCGACATCGCTAAGCTCGACATGCGAAGCGGTATCGAGCGTCTTTCGTATGCTGTGTCGATTATTGTGATGGCGACCCTCGTAGGTTGGATGGTTGCCGAGTGTGTGGGACTGGCGCCGGACGACTTTGCCCCACTGGGCCTTTCGCCGCTTGCCCTTACGCTCCTGCGCGTGGTGATGAGCTTCGTTGGCGTATTCGGCTTCTCGGTGATGTTCAACAGCCCGGTAAAGATGGCCGCGGCAGCTGGGTTGATCGGCGCCGTGTCCAATACCCTGCGTCTGACCCTTGTCGATGCGCCGACGATGATTCCCTTCCTGGGCCTCAGCACGGGAATGCCTCCCGAGGCAGCAGCGTTTATCGGCGCGCTGGTATCGGGTCTGCTGGCAAGCTTGGCCGAAGTCAAGCTCACCTACCCGCGCATCGCCCTCACGGTGCCTTCGATTGTCATTATGGTGCCCGGTCTGTATCTCTATCGCTCTATGTATTACATGTGCACCTTCGACACAGTCAATATGCTCGGCTGGTTTGTGCGCGCAGTGCTCATCGTAGCGTTTCTGCCCGTTGGGCTGGGTGTGGCGCGTACGCTCACCGACCCTCGCTGGCGCCACACCAGCTAATTGGTACAAGGGGGGACAGGTTACTTTGCACCAAATGAGTTGCGGTGAAATAGGGACTGAATTGCTGTTTAAAGGGTCAAAACAGTCCGTATTCCACTGCAACTTATGGGGTCGGGGGATTATCGGTGCCCTGCATCTTCATAAACTCAACGCTTACGAAGCGCGGGCTTTTCGTGTTAGGGTAGTTCCACCACATAAGTAGTCGCAGACGCACGTACCACGGGCGGGCGAGATGAAGTCCCAGTAGCTTCATCTCGCCCGCCCGTTTTTGTTGTGCACCGCGGCGTAACACAGAAAGGATTTTGCCCTTTATGCCTATCAATAAACGAGAGAGCCTGCTGTTTACCTTTATCATGTGCTTTTGCATGGTGCTCTGGATGAGCATCTACAACGTTGCCCTGCAGCATGGGGCCATCAACGGCGAGGCCATTGCCGCCGCGTGGCTCGGCTTCCCCGTTGCCTACATTTTTGCCATGTGCTGCGACTGGTTTGTTGCCAGCCCCCTTGCCAAGGGTTTCGCTTTTAAATTCCTGGTCACGCCGGGTAAGAGCTCACCGCTTGCCATGACGCTCGCCGTCAGCTCCTGCATGGTCGTTCCCATGGTCATCATCATGTCGCTCTACGGCGCGTGCGAAGGCCTGCTCCATATGCCCGGCGGCCCGCTTGCCAATCTGCAGGTGCTGCCGATGATGTGGCTCGTCAACATTCCGCGCAACTTTATCATGGCCCTGCCCTGGAACCTGCTGGTGGCTGGTCCGGTTGCTCGCTTTATCTTTCGCCATGCCTTCCCCATGGGAACCGTCTTTGAAGAGCAGCATATGGAGCTCGTACGTATGCCGGGCGCTCCCGTTGCCGATGTCGTCGATGACGTTGCCGAGAGTATGGACGCCGAGCCCGTCTGCTAGGCAAGAGCCTCTAACCTAGAGCGCCCGCCGCACCCGGCGATTCCTTTTTTGTAGACGTTGTCGTATGGCTGCACGCGGAAAAGGCCACAGCGGTTAACATATACTCCATATGGGTAAAGAGACCAAAGCGCCGCCACGAGTGGCGCTTTGCGTTTGAAAAACTAGCTCGTCTAAGAGGAACTAGCATGTTGGACCGTTTTACCGATCGCGCGCGCAAGGTCATGTCCATGGCCAAGCAGGAGGCGCTCGATCTTCACTCAAATAAGGTGGGTACCGAGCATCTGCTGCTCGCGCTCGCCAAGGAGGACGAGGGCATTGCCGCCGAGGCACTGCGCTCACTCGATATCTCCTACGATGACATCATGGACACGCTCAAGGAGGTCCAGACCACCGTTCCCGAGCCCAGCGAGGAGACCGAGGCCGCTAAGCTCGCTTTTACGCCGCTCGTCATCAGCGTGATGGAGCGTTCCTTCCGCGTGGCGCGCGAGAACAACCAGACCTATGTGTCGACCGAGCACCTGCTCATCGGTATCGTCGAAGAGGGCAACGGCATGGCCATGGACATTCTCATGCGCCTGGGTGTTTCGTCCGCTTCCATTAAAAAAGCCATCGAGAAGCTTACCGCCAAGGATCAAGACAAGAAGCGCCCGCTCGCCGGTGCCGGTGCCGGGCGTCCCGGTACAGGCCTGCCGTTCTTTAGCGGCTCGGACGCCTCGCAGCAAAAGGGGAGCGGCACCGACACGCTCAAGCAGTTCGCCACCAACCTTACGCAGAAGGCGCGCGACGGCAAGCTCGACCCGGTGATCGGTCGCGAAAAGGAAGTCCAGCGCATGATGGAGATCCTTTCGCGCCGCACCAAGAACAACCCGCTTATCTTGGGTGACCCCGGCGTGGGCAAGACGGCCATCGTCGAGGGCCTGGCGCAGCAGATCGCTGCCGGCAACGTGCCCGAGAACCTTATGAACCAGAACATCTGGACGCTCGACCTGCCGGGTCTTGTCGCGGGCGCCAAATATCGCGGTGAGTTTGAGGAGCGTCTCAAGAACGTGATCCAGGAGGCAACCGAAGCCGACGACGTCATCCTGTTTATCGACGAGATGCACACCATCATCGGTGCCGGTTCTGCCGAGGGATCCATCGATGCAAGCTCCATGCTCAAGCCCGTGCTCGCGCGCGGCGCTTTCCAGATCATCGGTGCCACCACGGCCGAGGAGTTCCGCAAGTACCTCACCAAGGACCCGGCCTTCGAGCGCCGCTTCCAGACCATCGATGTTGAGGAGCCAAGCGTCGAGGACACGGTCAAGATCCTGACCGCGCTCAAGCCACGCTACGAGGAGCACCACCACGTGCGCTATACGCAGGGTGCCATCGAGGCCGCCGCGAACCTCTCCAACCGCTACATCCAGGATCGCTTCCTGCCCGATAAGGCCATCGACCTCATCGACGAGGCCGGCGCCCGCGCCCGCATTGCCGCCAACCGTGCGCCTGAGCCGGTGCGCGAGGCCGAGCATCGCGTGGAGGAGCTCAAGGCTGCCGCGCAGGAGGCCACCGAGGGCGACGACATGAACAAGGCCGCCGAGATTACCGAGCAGCAGAAGGCTGCCGAGATTGAGCTCGCCGAGGCCAAGGCAGCTTGGACGGCCGAGCTCGACGCCAGCCCGCTCACCATCGATGTCGCCCAGGTTGCCGACATCGTGTCCGTGACCTCGGGCGTGCCGGTGTCTTCGCTCACCGAGAGCGAAAGCCGTCGTCTGTTGCAGACCGAAAGCGTGCTCAAGACCCGCATTATCGGCCAGGATGAAGCTGTCGAGGCCGTGGCCAAGGCAGTGCGCCGCAGCCGCTCGCCGCTCAAGGACCCGCGTCGTCCCGGCGGCAGCTTCATCTTCTTGGGTCCTACCGGCACAGGCAAGACCGAGCTCGCCAAGACGCTCGCCGAGTACCTCTTTGGCAGCAAGGACGCGCTCATCAGCTTCGACATGTCGGAGTTTGGCAGCGAGTTCGAGGTCTCCAAGCTTATCGGTAGCCCCCCGGGCTACGTGGGCCACGACGAGGGCGGTCAGCTCACCAAGGCCGTTCGCCGTCACCCGTACTCGGTCGTGCTGTTCGACGAGATCGAGAAGGCGCACCCCGATATCTTCAACATCTTGCTGCAGGTGCTTGAGGAGGGTCGCCTGACCGATAGCCAGGGCAAGACGGTCGATTTCCGCAACACCGTGATCATCATGACGTCCAACGTGGGCGCCCGCGAGATTGCGCAGGATGCGAGCGTTGGCTTTGGCACCACCGGTGAGCAGGGTCTTACCTCGAGCGAGATTAAGGGCCGTGCGATGGGCGAACTCAAGCGCCTGTTCCGCCCCGAGCTGCTCAACCGTATCGATGACATCGTGGTGTTTCAGAAGCTTTCGGGCGAGAACTTGACCAAGATCGCTCACCTGCTGGTGGACGACTTGCGCCAGCGCCTGATTGCCAACGGCATGAACATCAAACTCACCGATGCGGCCTACGACAAGATCGTAGCCGAGGGTACCGACCTCACCAACGGCGCACGTCCGCTGCGCCGCGCCATCCAAAAGCTCATCGAGGATCCGCTGTCCGAGGAGCTGCTGGCCGGCGAGTGGGGCAGCGGCGATACCGTCCTGTGCGACGTGGCCGACGGCAAGTTCGTCTTTAGCCACGGTACGGGCGAGATCCCAGCGCCGCGTCCGGCAGGTGCGCTTGGGGGCGATACCGCTCCGGAAGCGCCGCACACCGGAAACGCCGCGCCTGTGAGCAGTGGCGTAAGCTCGGGCCCCGGCGGCATGATGCAAGCCGGTTCCGGCGCGCTGTAGGGCGTAACAAAACCTTGTGTCCACGAGGGCGTTCCAAAGGAGCGCCCTTTTTTCTGTTGGAAAGGCCCCTCGTTCAAAGTAAATCTCATTAAACATACCAACGGTGTATGCATAAGCGTTGATCAAGCGTTGAGGTTGGTTGAAGGGCCCAACGTCCCTTCGGCGCGGTCCGTCTACCTGCTTTACCTTAATAAAGTGGCGTTTCTCCGCCGTTAGCCGATGATGCGAGAGCGCTCGGCGTTTTCGACTGGTTTATGCAAACGAAGTCTGGGAATATACAAGGCGCATGTCTTATTGTCTAACCAGTTGCGCCAAGGAGGCACCATGGACTACAAGATCACCGGCTATGAGCCCGCCCAGCTGTTCCATTTCTTTGAGGAGGTCAGCGCGATCCCCCGTGGGTCTGGCAACGAGAAGGGCATCAGCGATTTCCTGGTTGCGTTTGCCAAGGAGCGCGGTCTCGATGTGTATCAGGACGAGGTCTACAACGTCATCATTCGCAAGCCCGCATCTGCCGGTGCCGAGAATGCCCCGACCGTGATGCTGCAGGGCCACATCGATATGGTGTGCGACAAGTTGGGCTCCGTTGAGCACGACTTTACGACCGATGGTATCGACCTGCTCGTCAAGGACGGCGTTCTCACCGCTAACGGCACCACGCTGGGCGCCGACAACGGTATTGCCGTCGCTCTGATGCTCACTGTTCTCGATGACGATTCGATCGTTCACCCCGCCCTCGAGTGCGTATTCACCACCGACGAGGAGACTGGCCTGGTCGGCGCCGAGACGCTCGACAAGTCCCAGATTAGCGCCCGCACCATGATCAACCTTGACTCCGAGGAAGAGGGCGTTGCCACCGTCAGCTGCGCCGGCGGCGTCGTCGTTACCTACACCTGCCCGATCGCGCGCGAGCACAAGACCGGTAGCACCCTCACGTTCGACATCTCCGGCCTGCTGGGCGGTCACTCCGGCAGCGATATCCACCTGGAGCGCGGCAACGGCAACCTCATCATGGCCCGCATCATCGACCGCCTGATGGTTGCCGGCGAGCCCGCCATCGTTAGCTTTAACGGCGGCACCAAGGACAACGCCATCAACCGTGAGTGCAAGGCTGTTCTGGTCTAC
Organism: Collinsella sp. HCP3S3_E5; assembly: GCF_052067635.1. Lineage (NCBI taxonomy): Bacteria > Bacillati > Actinomycetota > Coriobacteriia > Coriobacteriales > Coriobacteriaceae > Collinsella > Collinsella sp. HCP3S3_E5. Next base: position 6,687 of record NZ_JBQHQF010000025.1, read on the forward strand.
GCCGACCACGCTGCCGCCGAGGCCGCGGCCCAGATCGCAAAGGGCATTATCGCCGACGTCACTGCCGAGCTCGAGGTCTTCGACCCCGGCTTTACCTGCACTGTCGAGATTGCCGACGACGCCGAGGTCGAGGCCATGGACGAGAAGTCCGCGCTTGCCCTCATCCGCGCCCTGCGTCTTGCCCCCAATGGCGTGATCCGCCGCAACGTCGCTACCGACGGCTCCGTCGAGGTTTCCTCCAACATCGGTGTGGTTGCCACTTCTGACGACGAGGTCAAGATCATGCTGTCCCCGCGTTCCTCGATCACCTCGCTGCAGAACGAGTTCAAGGACCGCCTGCAGACGCTGGCCGATGTCCTGGGCTTCGACGCCAAGTTTGAGTTCGAGTATCCCGGCTGGAGCTATGCCGAGCATTCGCCGGTCCGCGACGTCTTTGTCGAGAGCTATCGCGAGCTCTTTGGCTCCGAGCTGCGCATCGAGTCCATTCACGCCGGCCTTGAGTGCGGCCTGTTTGCCGAGGCCCTGCACGGCCTGGACGCCATCGCCGTGGGCCCGACGCTCTCCGATGTCCACACCCCGGACGAGAGCATGGAGCTCGCTTCTGCCGAGCGCTTCTACGAGCTGCTCATCGACGTCCTCAAGCGCCTCGCCGCGTAAAGGTCGCCTTGGTTAAGCCGCTCTAAAACGGCTGGCTATGAAAACGGCCGCCTGGCGTAATGCCGGGCGGCCGTTATTCGTCACAGTGCGAGGATCCCAAGGTGCTCAAGTAGGATCTTAAGCCCGATGAGGACGAGTACGACGCCACCCACGATGGTGGCGGGTTTTTCGTAGCGCGCGCCAAAGGTGTGGCCGATCGCTACGCCGGCGACGGAGAAGATAAACGTTGTGACGCCGATAAGTGATACAGAGGGCACGATATCGACCGAGAGCGCGGCAAACGAGATGCCCACGGCGAGCGCGTCAATCGAGGTGGCGATGGCAAGGATTAGGTACTCGACCAGGTCGATCTTTTCGGCATCCTTGCCGTCGCCTTCGTCCTCATCCTCGTCTTCGGTAAAGGTTTCCCACAGCATCTTGCCGCCGATAAAGGCCAAAAGGATAAAGGCGATCCAATGGTCTATGGGACCGATGATGCCCATGAACTGGCTGCCGAGTGCCCAACCGATTACGGGCATGCCGGCCTGAAAGCCGCCAAAGAACAGGCCGAGCACAACGGCGACTTTAAGGTTGATCTTTTTCATGCCGAGACCCTTGCAGATGGAAACGGCAAAGGCGTCCATCGAAAGGCCAACGGCGAGCAACACGAGCTCTGCGAGTCCCATAGTCTGGCTCCCTCTCTCCGGGCGAACCCGATTACACGACCACTCCCTCATTTATATGAGACCCGATGCTACCACATGAGCAGCCAAAAGAGCCCCGTCCCAAATGAGCTACCTAAGCGGTGTTCGCTCATTCTGTAAGCATCGGAATTTGCGGGCGTCACAGGGGCAAACCGTGAGAAACTTATTGACGTTTATGGAGCGTATACGATGGGAGCGATGCCTTGGATAAGAACGAGCTGCAAAAGCGTATGGAACAGGCCATCCGCCTGACGGCACCTGGCCAGCCGATCCGCACCGCCCTTGACATGATCATCGCCGGTCACCTGGGCGCCCTTATCTGCGTCGGCGATACCGAAAACGTGCTCGCTGCCGGTAACGACGGCTTCCCGCTCAACATTTCGTTTACCTCGAACCGCCTGTTCGAGCTTTCCAAGATGGACGGCGCCATCGTCATCGACGGCGACCTTACCCAGATCCTGCGCGCCAATTTCCACCTCAATCCCGACCCCTCGCTCGCCACGAGCGAGACGGGCATGCGTCACCGTACTGCCGCTCGCATGTCGGTGCTCACCGACGCCATCGTGATCTCGGTCTCGGCCCGTCGTGCCGTCGTCAACGTGTATGTGCACGGCAAGAGCTATGAGATTCAGCCCGTCACCACCATCATGAGCTCGGTCAACCAGCTCGTCGCTACGCTTCAGACCACCCGTCAGTCGCTCGACCGCTCCCTGCTGCGTCTGACGGCCCTCGAGCTGGACGACTACGTCACGCTCGCCGACATCACCGGCATTTTCTCGAGTTTCGAGATCATGCAGCAGGCAAAGACCGAGCTTAAGGATTGCATTGTCAAGCTGGGCAACCAGGGCAAGCTCGTGCAGATGCAGCTCGAGCAGCTCGCCGGCTCCAGCATGGATACCGAGTACGACTTGATGATTCGCGACTACGCAAGCGATTCCTCCGAGGCAAACGCCGAGAAGATCCGTGCCGAGCTTAGCCGCATGACGCCCAAGGACTTGTCCGACCCGCAGCATGTGGCGGCGGTTCTGGGCTACGACGACTTGGACGAGGACTCCGTCATGACGCCGCTGGGCCTGCGCACGCTTTCGCGCGTGTCCGTCGTGCGCGACGGCGTGGCCGAGAAGATCGTCGACGAGTATGGCTCGCTGCAGGAGCTCATGGACGACATCAGCAAGGATCCGGAGCGCCTGGGCGACTTTGGCGTTAACAACCCTGCCATTCTTGCGGACTCCCTGTACCGCATGAAGGGCACCAAACAGGGGAACGCATAATGGCGCCCGTATGCGCCGTGGTCGTTGCCGGTGGCAGCGGCCAGCGCTTTGGTAATCCCGGTGGCAAGCAGCTCGTCAATGTAGCGGGCCGTCCGCTTATGAGCTGGTCCATCCGCGCGTTTGACCGTAGCGATAAGGTCGGCCACATCGTCGTGGTTTGCCCTGCCGAGCGTCGTGCCGAGATGCGCCGCCTGGCCATCAGCCCGTATTCGTATAACACGCCCATCAGCTTCGCCGATGCCGGCGATACCCGCCAGGACTCCACTCGTGCCGGCGTGCATGCGGTGCCGGCAGGCTTTGAATACGTCGCCATTCACGACGGCGCTCGTCCGCTTATTACTACCGAGGTCATCGATCACGCTATCGACGTGCTCGTGAGTGACCGCTCGCTCGACGGTGTCGTGTGTGGCCAGCCCGCGATCGACACGCTCAAGATCGTCGATGGGGACAACATCGTCGAGACGCCGCCACGCGAACTCTATTGGGCCGCGCAGACGCCGCAGATCTTTAGTGTCGACGCCATGAAACGCGCCCATGCCGCGGCGATTGCCGAGGGCTTTATCGGTACGGACGATTCGTCACTGGTCGAGCGCATGGGTGGGCGCGTCCGCTGCGTCCAGAGCCCGCGCGACAACCTTAAGGTGACGGTGCCCGAGGACTTGCGTCCCGTAACCGCGATTTTGCTCGGGCGGATGGCCGAGAGAGAGGACCTTCCCCATGTTCAGTAACCTGCGCATTGGCCACGGCTACGACGTCCACCGTTTGGTGGAGGGGCGTCGATGTATCATCGGCGGGGTCGACATTCCCTACGAGCGTGGCCTGCTGGGCCACTCGGATGCCGATGTGCTCGCGCACGCGCTGGCCGATGCTATTCTGGGTGCCTGCCGCGGGGGAGACATTGGCAAACTGTTCCCCGACACCGACCCCGCCTACGAGGGTGCCGACTCGATGGTGTTGCTTGCCCGCGTAATGGACTATGCGCGCGAGCTGGGCTTTGAGTTTGTCGATGCCGACTGCACCATTGCCTGCCAGCAGCCTAAGATCACCCCGCACCGCGATGCCATGCGTGCCAACTTGGCCCATGCCCTGGGCGTTGACGTCGAAAACGTGGGCGTCGCCGCCACCACGACCGAAAAGCTCGGTTGGGAAGGTCAAGGCGAGGGAATTGGCGCCTGGGCCGTCTGCCTGCTACAGAAAACCGTTAAGGAGTAACGAATGCGTATCTACAACAGCGCTACCCATAAAAAGGAAGAGTTCCAGCCCATCGAGCCCGGCAAGGTCCGCATGTACGTGTGCGGCCCCACGGTTTACGACAACATCCACATCGGCAACGCCCGCACGTTCATCAGCTTCGATGTGATTCGACGCTGGCTCATCGCGAGCGGCTACGAGGTCACGTTCGCCCAGAACCTCACCGATGTCGACGACAAGATCATCAAGCGCGCCAACGAGCAGGGCCGTACGGCCGCCGAGGTCGCGACGGAGTTCTCGGATAAGTTTATTGGCGTCATGCGCGCTGCCAACGTGCTCGATCCCGATGTGCGCCCCCGCGCCACCAAGGAGATCGGCCCCATGATTGCCATGATCAAGGCGCTCATCGAGCAGGGCCACGCTTACGCCGCCGATAACGGCGACGTGTACTTTGCCGTGCGCAGCGATCCCAACTATGGTCAGGTCTCGGGCCGCAACATCGACGACCTTATGGTGGGTGCGCGCATCGAGGAGAACGAGGACAAGAACGACCCGCTCGACTTTGCCCTGTGGAAGGCCGCCAAGCCCGGCGAGCCCAGCTGGCCGAGCCCCTGGGGCGAGGGCCGTCCCGGTTGGCACACCGAGTGCGCCGCCATGGTGCACCGCTACCTGGGTACCCCGATCGATATTCACGGCGGTGGCTCCGACCTTGCCTTCCCGCATCACGAGAACGAGTGCGCCCAGGCTGCCTGCGCCTGGCACCAGGGCTTCTCCAACACCTGGATGCACACGGGCATGCTGCTGGTCGACGGCGAGAAGATGTCCAAATCGCTTGGTAACTTCTTTACGCTGGCCGAGGTGCTCGAGCAGCACTCCGCTGCCGCCCTGCGCCTGCTGATGCTGCAGACGAGCTATCGCTCGCCGCTCGACTTTTCCTGGGAGCGCCTGGAGGGTGCCGAGAATTCGCTCACGCGTATCGCCGGTACGGTCGAGAACCTGCGCTGGGCCGCGAGCCATGCGACGGCCGATGCCGATGCGGCTGCCGCCGAGGCGTTTGCCGCCAAGGCTGCCGAGACCCGTGCCGCCTTTAAGGAGTGCATGGATGACGACTTTAACACCGCCGGTGCCATGGGCGCCGTCTTTGGCTTTGTCACCGAGTGCAATCAGTATCTGGAGCAGGCGGGCGACGCTGCCGACAAGGCCGCGGCTCTTGCTGCCGCCGATACGCTGGTCGAGCTGCTCGATACGTTTGGCGTTGAGCTTCCCGAGCCCAAGGTCGAGCTGCCGCTGGGCCTTTTGGGCGTTGCCGCCGGCTTGGTCGCCTACACTGGTGGCGACGTGGACGAGGCCGCTGCCAAGATTCTCGAGGCTCGCGCCGAGGCCCGTGCCGCCAAAAACTGGGACTTGGCAGACGCCATCCGCGATCAGCTCAAGGACTTGGGCCTGACGATTGAAGACACCGCCGCCGGCACCCGTATCAAATCCCTCTAACCCCTGCGGGTTTCCCAAGCACCCGACCGCCCGAGCCACGGCACCTTGCCTTTCAATCGTCGGGCATGGCCTCAAGGTCTATGCCCTCCTCTTTCAAGGCAATCTGCCGCACCTCGGGCGGTCGGTCATTTGTTTCGTTTGATAGTTGTATTTAGGAGGCCGTCCTATGGCCGACAATCGCAAGCGTGCGCCTCGTGGCGGCAAGCAGGCCGCTTCTGGATCGCGTCCGATTCGTCGAAATGACCGCGCTGCCGCTTCCAAGGGCCAGCGCGATCGCACCCAAGCTGCGCGTCCGCAGCGCGATCGCAACCGCGACGCTGTCCAGGCTCCCAAGGGCGAGTTTATCGAAGGCCGTCGTGCTGCCGTCGAGGCGCTGCGCACCGGTTTTCCCATCAAGTGCGCGCTCATTGCCGAGGGCGGGGAGCGCGATGCCGCCTTGTCGCGTCTGGTCGATGACCTCAACGCCGTGGGCGTCCGCATTAAGTACGTGCCGCGTGCGCAGCTCGATGCGCTGTCGAGCCATGGCGCTCACCAGGGTATTGCACTCGAGGTGGGTAACTTCCCTTATGCCGATGTTGCCGATATCCTCGACCGTGCGGGCGAGGGCCCGGCGCTTGTCGTGGTGCTCGATCACGTGACCGATGACGGTAACTTTGGCGCTATCGTGCGCTCCGCCGAGGTTGTAGGCGCTGCGGGCGTCATTATTGCCAACAAGCGCGCTGCCGGCGTGACCGTGGGCAGCTACAAGACCTCAGCCGGCGCCGTCATGCATCTGCCTATCGCGCAGGTCCCCAATGTCGCTCGTGCACTCGACGATCTTAAGGCCGCTGGCTTTTGGGTGGGCGGTGCCTCCGAGCACGCCGAGGGCAGTTGCTGGGATGCTCCCTTCGAGGGCCGCGTGGCGCTTGTCATGGGCTCCGAGGGCGACGGCATCTCGCGCCTGGTGCTCGAAAAATGCGACTTTTTGACCAAGCTTCCTCAGCGTGGCATGACCGAGAGCCTCAACGTTGCCCAGGCAACGACGGCACTGTGTTTTGAGTGGCTACGTCGCAACGCCGGCGAGCTCATGGGGGAGGAGTAGTGCATGTCCAAGAAGAACCGCGCCAAGTCTAAGGCCAAACGCTTTGGCGAAGGCTCAGCCAAGCCGATTGTCTCGGCCGCGACCTATGGCGTGGGCGGCAATGCGTTTGCGCAGGCTATCGCCGACCCGGTCTCCACGGTGCACTCCAATAAGCCCGAGCTGCTGGTGGTCGACGGCTACAATGTGATCCACTGCACGCCGCGCTACGAAAAGCTCGTGTACGACCATTCCGACGATCCGTATTCCAGCGACGTTCACGATATGGCGCGCACCGCCCTTATCAACGACGTTGCCGCCTTTGCCCAGGGCCGCTACGAGGCCGTGATTGTGTTTGACGGCGCTGGCAATATCTCTAGCGAGCGCCCCAACCTGCCGGCCCGCGGCGTGCGCATCGAGTTTTCGCCGACGGGCGTATCGGCCGATACCGTGGTGCAAAAGCTCTGCATCGAGGCGCGCGAGGAAGGCCGCGCGTGCTCCGTGGTGTCGAGTGACGGCACAATTCAAGCCGTCGTCATGGGCAAGGGCGTTACGCGCATCTCGAGCCGCATGCTGGTGGACGAGATCAAACAGATCGATAACGACGTCCGCGAGGCCGAGGAGGCTCCGCAGATCAAGATGACTCTGGGCAGTCGCCTGAGCCCCGAGGCACTGGCCAAGCTCAAAGCCCTGCGCGGGAGGTAGGGGAGTTGGCGGGGCGATACTGTTTCGCTAACTCCATTCAGCGATGTCGATCATTCTTTTGAGGCGCCATGTTAGCGCCTCTTTTAGATAAGGCAGTCTTGCTGTAAGAGCGTCGTTTTTGGATAGGATTTCGATTGCCTCGTCAACGAAACCCTCGAGCTTGCCGTCGTCAAACCAGCTCATATCCTCGACAAGCAGCATTTGTTTCGCGGGGCTTGAATGAAACTGCGCGCTGGTAAAACTGTGCTCCCCTGCCTTAAGCTCCTCTAGAGAAACGTTGCACCAGAGCGATGAGCCCGAATCGAAGATGGGGGCAGGTCTGCAGGCTAGCGTGTTGACGTTTCGCACAAGGCCAAAGTTACGCCAATGACGATCATAGTTGGCGATGATGTCGTCGCACACGATCATGCGGTCAAGGGCATCCTTGACGCCTGTTACCCCGAGCTTCTCGCAGTTTGCTACATATCGCTCGTAGTCGGTTAGTCTTTCATCTGCGTTTGCGTACTGGTTTACATAGAACGCAGGGACATACTCTTCTTCATCAGTTAAGAAGACATCGCATATGCTCAGGGCGGAAGTGCCCGTGCCCTCGAGCGAGTAAGGCACATAATCGCAGGCGTTTAGGATGCGACGATGGAGCGCGGTCGCTACCAGCTCGTTATATGGTTCTTGGTTCAGGTGCGCTCCTGCCTTGTGCAGAATTCGACGCCCGCCCTCGCATGTCCAATACTTCTGAAGGTTGCCGTCCGAGGTGTTATCGGGCTTTGCGGCGGCTGCTTTACCCTCTGGGGCGAAGGGTGCGATGGACAGAGAGACGTCGTCAAAAGCATTATTGAAGAAGTTAATATCCTCCCACGCGAGACCGGAATCTTGGGGTCTAATCCAATACTGGTCGGATAGGGAGAGGCCGAGATTTCGCTGGATGAGTTCGTCGGGAACATCGACTGCTGCTTCTGCCAACAGGGATGCAAGTCCTATGCGCGCGAGCGGGATACCGCGGCCTCGCCACCAAATGCGGAAAGAGTCGAGCGACACGGGACTATTGGGGCCAAGTATTCCAATAGGGGCGTGGGTGTAATCGATGTCGGCACCGATGTGGGTAAAGTCTTTTCGCGATGTGCTGTAGACCAGCTGGGCGACTTCGTGCGTGCGGTTCATGAGGGTAAACGTAATCTCGCTTTTTCCATGGCCTCGACGGGGACGTCCCCCCGCTTTGGTCACGGAGCGGAGTCGTGCGTTGACGCTGCCTTTGTCGATGAGCCATACACCAGAAGCCTTGCGTGCCTCAAGTGCTCCGTTTTTTATGAGCTCTTGCACCCTGCGCGGGGTGATGTCGAGTAGCTCTGCAGCTTCCTTCGTGGTCAACATCGCGAAACCCTTCGCCAGAACGAATAGTTTTATCTATTCCATTGTAATTAATACTATTCGTTCTGACGAATAGTTTTGAAATTGAGGTCGAAATGGCTGAAATGAATGGGCTTTTGGCTGAACGATTGTAGAGAATTACGCATTTTAAATGCCTGCGGAAGATCAACCGCAACGCACGGTAGCTTCTTAGCGGACAAGGGGGTTGATTGCTTGGCACGGTTGTTGAAGCTGTCCAGATAACATGCAGACTTTTTATCTGGCTAAGATGGTGAGCGATGCGGGTAATTACGTTACTCTCCGGGGCAAGCCGAAGCTCGCCCCGGAGAGTAACGTCTATGCGTTCGCTGTGACCTCGATTACGGGATGGTTGCCGCGGTATGAGGTGACATACGCCTTGGCAGTTTCATTTTGTTCCGCCGCTTTGATTCGATCAGCGAACTCCTTGTTGAGGGCGCCGACCGGCTCGCCCACAAGGTTAGTGGCTACGAGCGTGTCTCCCTCCTCTTGGAACGTAATGCTTGAACCAATGGGGGCATCTACGGCGCCGGTACAGGCTTCGAGCTCCATAGGCGTGTCAATTGCCTTCTGGACTGCGAGGATGGTGCGCTTATTGGCAATGAGGAGATTCGTTCCGATCCATGCGATGCCAGAAACGACGGCAGCGGAAATTGCCAGTGCGGATACTCCTATACAAAATGTGGCGGTTGAGGTCGCGTTGTTGTATTTATCCAGGTAGTCGCTCCCGTCGAGAAATTCGTACGTTGACGTAATACGCAGGTACTCTGAGTAGTTGCTCTGTGCATCCGACTGGACTGATACGGCAATAATGACGAATACCACCGAGATGACGATGAGCGCCAGGGTCGTGATGACGGTCTTCTTTCGGAACTGGCCGAGTGGAGTTGAGTCGATATCGTTCACGGCTGATCTTCTTTCTTAGAACATCTGCTTATACGGTGTGCTGTAATCGCTGCGTGTGGGGTCGTCCTCGTCCCCATACTCGCAGTAACGACTCTGCATGCCGGCGACGTTGTCATCGACGGCCTCGGTGAGGTCGATCGTATAGGACTGCCCGGGTTCCACAGTGGTGTAGGCAGCGTTCTTGTTATAGGACATGTAGGAGTCGATGATGTTTCCGTCCATATCTAGCTCGTCGATGTGGAAACCAAGGAACTGCTGGGGTTCCTTGCTGTTGTTCACGACGGTGACATACATTTCCCAGTAACCGTAATCATCGTCCTCACCACGTTCAACACCGCTTATCGTGAAGACGTCTTTGGGTTCTGCTTTACCCTCAGTCTCTTTGGATTCCTGGGTGTTTTCGCCCTCTGTCTCCTTGGGCTCTGAATTGGATGCGCGCTGTTGGCAGCCTGCGAGGGCCAGAAGTGCACCGATGCCGGTGGCAACGAAGGCCTTGCGAGACATGGGTTGTGTTTGCAGCATGGCAAATCTCCTTTTGCTAGTCCCGGCAAGCAGATTATACAATTACCGTTTGTGCGGCGGTGTTGCCGTAATCACTGTTCAGCGCGCACGCTGCTATTAGGCGCTTTCATAAAAGTCTGTGCGCTTTGATACAGTTATCAGTGCGGAATGAATATGCCGGGTTAATTAAACAGGCTAAACGTGCATCACGTGCGCATGTCGTGTCGCAGACCTGTTGCGCCGTGCCTCTAATTCCTTTATTCTTATCTGGCTTCGCGCGAAAGCGCCAAGTGTGCCAGTGTGGCGCAACGGTAGCGCAACTGATTTGTAATCAGTGGGTTGCAGGTTCGATTCCTGTCACTGGCTCCATGAGAGTTTCGGGCTCTGTTCCTTGTGGGACAGGGTCCGTTTCTATTTATGTCGATATGTAAGCGGGTTTGACTCCCACCAAGCTTCAGGTTTGTCTCGATCTGTAACACGAGGACGAGCATTCAGCTCCCAGTTGTTACAGATTTAGACAGTTTGGGGGCGAGCTGAGAAGTGTCTCAATCTGTAACAAATAGGGAAGGAAAACCGTTCTTGCTGTTACAGATTTAGATAAACGGGAGACCGCCAGGGAAACATCTCGATCTGTAACAGATAGGGGAGAAAATGTTCTCTAAATGTTACAGATCGAGATAAAGGCCGGACCGGTCCCAGTCATCCTGGTTGAGCGAGGATATTCGGACGCACGAGGATCGGTATCGAAAGTCGATACCGCAAGGGTACTCCACCACACCAAAGTGTTCCCTCGGGAAATGTCGCCAGCGCAGCCAAATCCGCCGTCCTTCATATCTAAATTCAGCAAAACCGCAGGTCAAAGGTATATAGATACGCCCGGTACCGTGTATTTAGAGGTTTTCGTTGACAGCCCCCAAGGTTGCATCGTATTATTTTTTTCGTTCGCGGGGGCGGAGGCCCAAAAGACCAAAGAACCTGCGGATACTTGAACGATTGGGAGTTTGCCCGAGTGGTTAATGGGGACGGGCTGTAAACCCGTTGGCTCTGCCTACATAGGTTCGAATCCTATAGCTCCCACCCGTCAAGTGCCTGTATAGCTCAGTCGGTAGAGCACTTCGTTGGTAACGAAGAGGTCACCAGTTCAAGTCTGGTTGCAGGCTCCATCCGGCGGTGTAGCTCAGTTGGTTAGAGCACACGGTTCATACCCGTGGCGTCACTGGTTCGAATCCAGTCACCGCTACCATAGGTAACACGGTGGCTTCTCAATAGTATGTTGAGAGGCCACTATGGTATAAAGGCAAAGTCCCGTCCGGGGACGACCTGTTTAGAGGAGGGCTTTATGGCCAAAGAGAAGTTTGAGCGCACTAAGCCGCATGTTAACATCGGCACCATCGGTCACGTCGACCACGGCAAGACCACGCTGACCGCTGCCATCACCAAGGTTCTCTCCGAGACCGAGGGCTGCAAGGCTGACTTCACTGCGTTCGAGAACATCGACAAGGCTCCCGAGGAGCGCGAGCGCGGCATTACGATCTCCGTCTCCCACGTCGAGTACGAGACTGCTGCCCGTCACTACGCTCACGTTGACTGCCCGGGCCACGCTGACTACGTCAAGAACATGATCTCCGGTGCTGCTCAGATGGACGGCGCCATCCTGGTCATCGCCGCTACCGACGGCCCCATGGCTCAGACCCGCGAGCACATCCTGCTCGCCCGTCAGGTCGGCGTTCCTTACATCGTCGTCTTCCTGAACAAGTGCGACATGGTCGACGATGACGAGCTCATCGACCTCGTCGAGATGGAGACCCGTGAGCTCCTTTCCGAGTACGAATTCCCCGGCGACGACATCCCCGTCATCCGTGGTTCCGCTCTGGGCGCTCTCGAGGGCGACGCCAAGTGGATGGACGCCATTCGCGAGCTCATGTCTGCCGTCGACGAGTACATCCCGACGCCTGCTCGTGACAACGACCTCCCGTTCCTGATGGCCGTTGAGGACGTTATGACCATCTCCGGCCGTGGTACCGTTGCTACCGGCCGTGTCGAGCGCGGTGAGCTCAAGCTCAACGAGCCCGTCGAGATCGTCGGCATCAAGGATACCCAGAACACCGTCGTTACCGGTATCGAGATGTTCCGTAAGTCCATGGACTTCTGCGAGGCTGGCGACAACGTCGGTCTGCTGCTCCGCGGCATCAAGCGCGAGGACATCGAGCGCGGCCAGGTTCTCTGCAAGCCCGGTTCGGTTACCCCGCACACCAAGTTCACCGGTGAGATCTACGTTCTGACCAAGGAGGAGGGCGGCCGTCACACCCCGTTCTTCGATGGTTATCGTCCTCAGTTCTACTTCCGTACCACCGACGTTACCGGTACGGTCAAGCTCCCCGAGGGCACCGAGATGGCTATGCCTGGTGACCACATCACCATCGAGGGCGACCTCATTCACCCGATCGCTATGGAGGAGGGCCTGCGCTTCGCTATCCGCGAGGGTGGCCACACCGTCGGTTCGGGCATCGTCTCCACGATCATTGAGTAAATTAGCTCTCTGATACAGCTGACTTAGAGAACCCGGCACTTATATGGGTGCCGGGTTCTTTTCTACGTGGGTCTTTTTGCCTGATGATTACGCTTAGCTCGCTCTTAAGTTGAGCGTGAGGAATCGATTAGATCTCGTTGGCTCCATTGATGTGTTCCAAATATGAATGGATCTACCGAGAACCAATTGATTCGAGGTTTTCGTTGACAGCACTTACGTAGAGCTGATAAAGTACCAACTCGTGCCCGTACGGGGCGGATATGAAAGGTTCAGGATACATGCGTACTCTAGTTACTCTTGCGTGCACTGAGTGCAAGCGCCGCAACTATACGACCACTAAGAACAAGGCGAACATGCCTGATCGTATGGAGATCAAGAAGTATTGCCCCTGGTGCCGTCACCACACGCTGCACAAAGAGACTCGCTAGTCTCTAGTCACATACGCCAGTAGTTCAATTGGTAGAGCATCGGTCTCCAAAACCGAGTGTTGAGGGTTCGAGTCCTTCCTGGCGTGCCAGTCATTATTCCGTAAGCTCCCATTTGGGGGCTTACGGTTTACTCATGTATAAGCGCATTGCGCGGAGGTAACCCAAATGGCCAACAAGAAGAACAAGAAGAAGGCACAGCAGCAGGCGCCTGCCAACAAAGCTGCCGCCAACTCCAAGGTTGAGGCCAAGAAGGCCGTTGCCAAGAAGAGCGAGAAGGCTGCGAAGTCCAAGAAGAACGAGAAGCCCGGTTTCTTCGCCCGCACCAAGAAGTATTTTGCTTCGGTGAAGTCCGAGATGAAGCGTGTCACGTGGCCCGATAAGAAGGAGCTCGTGAACTACTCGGTCGTCGTTTGCGCTTCTCTGATCGTCGTCGGCGTCGTCATCGCTCTGCTCGATGCTGGCTTTGGCGAGGCTCTTGCTCTGTTCTCTGGATTGAGGGGCTAAACCATGTCTAAGCGTTGGTACGTCGTCCACACTTACTCTGGATACGAGAACCGCGTTAAGTCCGATCTCGAGCATCGCATCGAGACCATGGGCATGCAGGATCGTATCTTTGATATTGAGATTCCTATGGAGCGCGTCACCGAGATCAAAGAGGGTGGCAAGCGCGAGACCAAGGATTCTAAGATCTTCCCGGGTTATGTCCTGGTTCGCATGGAGATGGATGACGATGCATGGACGTGTGTTCGCAACACGCCCGGCGTCACCGGTTTCCTGGGCGGCAACGGCAAGCCCGCTCCGCTTTCCCGCGACGAGTACAATAAGATGACTCGTCGTCCCGGTAAGGGCGATTCGCCCAAGCGTACGTCGGTTGATATTGAGGTTGGTACGTCCGTCCGCGTCACCGATGGCCCGCTTACCGACTTTGATGGCAAGGTCTCCGAGGTTAACGCCGAGGCAGGCAAGCTCAAGGTCACGCTGATGATCTTTGGCCGCGAGACGCCGGTCGAGCTTGACTTTAACCAGGTCGCTGTCATCGCTTAAGTTTTCGTCCGTTCGCGCGAGCGTGCTTCTTCTGTGACTGCTCATCTCAGGAGTGCTTCTAACACGTGCGTGCTTACGATATAGCAAGTACTTCACACTCGTGATTCGAAAGGAATGACCATGGCTGAGAAGAAGGTTGCCAACGTCATTAAGCTCCAGATTCCTGCTGGTGCCGCTAACCCCGCTCCTCCCGTCGGCCCCGCCCTGGGCGCTGCTGGCGTGAACATCATGCAGTTCTGCCAGGCCTTTAACGCCGAGACGCAGGACAAGAAGGGCGACATTATCCCCGTTGAGATCTCTGTCTACGAGGATAAGTCCTTCTCCTTCATCACCAAGACTCCGCCGGCGGCTCACCTCATCAAGAAGGAGCTGAACCTCAAGTCTGGTTCCGCTAAGCCCCAGGCCGACAAGGTTGGCCAGCTCTCTCAGGAGCAGCTCACCAAGATCGCCGAGATCAAGATGCCGGACCTCAATGCCAACGACATTGACGCCGCCAAGAAGATCATCGCCGGTACCGCCCGTTCCATGGGCGTCACCATCGCTGAGTAGCGTTTTTCTAGGTAACGACGGGTGCTCCGACCGGGGCGCCCGTTAAATGTGTGCAATAGGGCACACGATACGATGTGGGAGGGCTCACGCCCGTTTAACCACAGGAGGTAATGCACATGGCTAAGCATGGTAAGAGCTATAACGCCGCTGCCGAGAAGGTCGACCGCGCCACGCTCTACACCCCCCTTCAGGCTGCCAAGCTCATCAAGGAGCTCGACACCGCCAAGTTCGACGAGACCGTCGAGGCCCACTTCCGTCTGGGCATCGATACTCGTAAGGCTGACCAGAACATCCGTGGTTCCATCTCCCTGCCCCACGGCACCGGCAAGACCGTTCGTGTTGCCGTCTTCGCCGAGGGCGAGAAGGCCCGTGAGGCCGAGGCTGCCGGCGCCGACATCATCGGTTCCGACGAGCTCGTCGCCCAGATCCAGAAGGGCGAGATCAACTTCGACGCCGCTATCGCTACGCCGAACATGATGGCCAAGGTTGGCCGCATCGGTAAGATCCTTGGTCCCCGTGGCCTCATGCCGAACCCCAAGCTCGGCACCGTGACCATGGACGTCGCCAAGATGGTCTCCGAGCTCAAGGCCGGCCGCGTTGAGTATCGCGCCGACCGTTATGGCATCTGCCACGTGCCCCTGGGCAAGAAGTCCTTCTCTGAGCAGCAGCTCGTTGAGAACTACGCTGCCCTGTACACCGAGATCCTGCGCGTCAAGCCCTCTTCTGCTAAGGGCAAGTACGTCAAGTCCATCTCTGTGTCTTCCACCATGGGCCCTGGCGTCAAGGTCGATCCCACTGTCCAGCGTGACTTCCTGGCTGAGTAACTTCTAGTTACTGCCTGAGCAAAGCAAGCATTGCTAAAGGAACCCGGTTCTGTCTCGTGCAGGACCGGGTTCCTTGCTATTTCGGGCCAAAACCAACACGAAGGAGATAGGCGCCTTTGTGGTGGTTTTGGTTCAAAATCCCCGTTGCGTGTCGTTTTGCCTGTGTTACACTTTAGCCCAATGTAGTGAATACCCGAGGCTGAAAGGAGCCAGACATGTTCTATAACAAACAGCAGCTCCTAGGCCTAGCGCTACTAGATTGGATAGCGCGCTAGGGTTGTAATTTCGCTATAACGATTAGTTGTACCCGGGTGCGCTATCTTCCGCCGCTTTTGGGCGTGATGAGCGACACGGGTATTATTCTATCTTGAGGCACTTCATCTCTCCTGAAAGCCATCTGTATCTTTAGCCTGTCAGGAGGAAATCATGAGCCGCAAAATCGCAATCTTTGACACAACGCTTCGTGACGGGGAGCAGTCTCCCGGCGCCAGTATGAATACCGAGGAAAAGCTCGTTATTGCACGCCAGCTGGTACGTATGAATGTCGACGTGATCGAGGCGGGATTTCCTATTTCGAGCCCCGGTGATTATCGTTCCGTACAAGAGATTGGCAAGATCGCGGGTGACCGGTGCACGGTATGCGGTCTCACCCGTGCGGTCGATAAGGATATCGAAGTGGCTGCAGACGCCCTCAAGACGGCTCAGAGGCCCCGTATCCATACCGGTCTGGGTGTGAGCCCCAGCCATCTGCGTGACAAGCTCCATATGACCGAGGATGAGGCTATCGAGCGCGCTATTCACGCCGTAAAGCACGCTCGTAAGTTTGTCGACGATGTCGAGTTTTATGCCGAGGATGCGGGCCGCTCCGATCAGGAGTTCCTGGTCCGCATTATCGAGGCAGCGATCAAGGCCGGCGCTACGGTCGTGAATATTCCGGACACCACGGGCTATAACATGCCCTGGGAGTTTGGTGCTCGTATTCGCGATCTGCGCGAGCGCGTGGCCGGAATCGAGGACGTTACGATTTCGATCCACACGCATAACGATCTGGGCATGGCCACAGCCCTTGCACTCGAGGCGGTCCGCAATGGCGCGACGCAGATCGAGTGCACCATCAACGGCTTGGGCGAGCGCGCGGGCAACACGGCGCTCGAGGAGGTCGTCATGGCCATGAGGATGCACGAGCAGGATCTGGATGCACATACCGATATCGTGACGACCGAGCTTACGCGCGCATCCAAGCTCGTCAGTTCAATTACTGGTATTAACGTGCAGCCCAACAAGTCCATTGTGGGCGCTAATGCGTTTGCCCACAGCTCGGGCATTCACCAGGATGGCGTGCTCAAGGCGCGTGACACCTACGAGATTATCGATCCCAAGGACGTGGGTGCAGCGGGATCCGAGATTATCCTTTCGGCACGTTCGGGCCATGCGGCGCTGCGCCATCGTCTCGCCGAGCTGGGTTATACGTTTGGCGATGAGGAATTCGAGTCGATCTATCAGCGCTTCTTGGAGATTGCAGATCAAAAGAAAGAGGTCTTTGACGAGGATCTGGAGTCGATGATTCAGGAGCGCCAGCGCGAGGTCAAGGCGATCTACACCCTCGACGCGCTCCAGGTTTCCTGCGGCGACCCGCTTATTCCTACGGCCACGGCAACCATTACAGACGAGGACGGCGCGACACGGGTGGTTTGCTCGACGGGTACCGGTCCGGTGGATGCGGCGTACAAAGCGGTCGACAAGGCCATCTCTGCCCATGGCGAGCTGACGGAGTTCAACGTTAAGGCCATTACGCGTGGTATCGACGCCATCGGTGAGGTGACGGTGCGCATCACCGCCGAGGACGGCAAGATCTACACCGGCCGCGGCGCGGATACCGACATTATCGTGAGCTCGGCCAAGGCTTACATCAACGCTATTAACCGCATGATTCAGACCAACCGTTCCAAGGCGGGAAAGTAACAGGCACCAGCCGGGCATGCGCCCGTACGAGAGAGGAATCACATGGCACGTCCCATGACCGTAGCAGAGAAAATTTTGGCGGCACACGCCGGGCTCGATGAGGTAAAGCCGGGCCAGCTGGTCGAATGCGACCTGGACATTGTGCTCGCCAACGACATTACCGCACCTATCGCGATCGATGTCTTTCGCGAGCTGGGTGCCACCGAGGTATTTGATCGCGATCGCATTTGCCTGGTGCCCGATCACTATGCGCCCAACAAGGACATTAAGAGCGCCGAGCAGACCAAAAAGATGCGAGATTTTGCGCACGAGCAGCATGTGACGCACTATTACGAGCAAGGTTGCGCGGGCATTGAGCATGCCCTGCTGCCCGAGCGCGGCGTGGTGGTCCCGGGCGATCTGATTATCGGTGCCGACTCGCATACCTGCACGTATGGCGCCTTGGGTGCGTTTTCGACCGGTGTGGGCTCAACAGACGCCGGCGTGGGCATTGCCACGGGGCGCGCATGGTTTAAGGTTCCGCCGACGATTCGCTTTGAGATTAATGGCGAGCTTGAGGACGGCGCCACTGCCAAGGACATCATCCTGCACATTATTGGCATGATCGGCGTGGACGGTGCCCTGTACCAGGCCATGGAGTTTGCCGGCAGCACCATCGAGGGCCTGTCGATGGAAGGTCGCATGACAATTTCGAACATGGCGATCGAAGCGGGCGGCAAGGCGGGCATTATCGAGGTCGATGATGTTGCCCGCGCCTGGCTCAAGGGGCGCTGCGAACGTGATTACGTTGAGTATCACGCCGATCCAGACGCCGAGTATGCCCAGGTTATTGCCATTGACGCGGCCGACATTAAGCCGTGTGTATCGTGGCCGCATCTGCCCAGCAACACCCATCCGGTGAGCGAGAGCCGTCACATCATGATCGACCAGGCGGTAATCGGCTCGTGCACCAACGGACGTATCGAGGATATGCGCGCTGCGGCCGAAGTCATGCGCGGCCATAAGGTTGCCGACGGGGTGCGTTGCATCGTGATTCCGGCGACCCAGGCGGTCTTCCGCCAGTGCATGAAGGAGGGATTGACCGACATTTTCCTAGATGCCAACTGTGTGTTCTCCACGCCCACGTGCGGTCCGTGCCTGGGCGGCTACATGGGCATCTTGGCGGCGGGGGAGCGTTGCGTTTCTACGACCAACCGCAACTTTGTCGGCCGTATGGGCGACCCCACGTCCGAGGTCTATCTGGCCTCGCCGGCCGTGGCGGCTGCTTCTGCCGTGGCGGGGCACATATGCTTGCCGTCTGACCTGTAGGGGCTACGGGGTCCTTCGACCTTTGCTCGCTACTGCGGACAGTCCTGGCACTTTTTTGTTCGCCGAAGGCGAACGCTAACTTTCCATTAGCTTTTTTGTAGCCGAAACGCGAACGAGGGATTTGATATTTGCTTGCGTCGAGTTCCGCACGAGCCGGAGAGCACTTAATGTGCTCTCCGTGCGAGCAGGACTGTCCGAGTAAGTAAGTAAATATCAAATCCCCCGCATTCCATGTTTGAACGGAGAATGATATGAACTTTGAAGGTTCGGTTTTTCGATATGGTCGTGACGTTGATACGGATGTCATCATTCCTGCTCGGTATCTGAACTCGTCCGACCATGCGCACTTGGCGGCGCATGCTATGGAGGATATTGATCCCGCGTTTGCCTCTGCCGTGAGGCCCGGTGACATCATTGTGGCTGAGGAGAACTTTGGTTGCGGTTCTTCGCGTGAGCATGCCCCGGTTGCCATTAAGGCTGCAGGGGTGTCGTGTGTTATTGCTAAGAGCTTCGCACGCATCTTCTATCGCAATGCCATTAACGTGGGCCTGCCCATTATGGAGTGCCCCGAAGCTGTCGATGCGATTTGTGCCGGCGATACCGTGAAGGTCGATACCGATGCGGGTGTCATCACCAACGAGCGTACTGGCGAGACTTTTACAGCTGAGCCGTTCCCGCCATTTATTGCCGAGATTATCGAGGCCGGCGGTTTGGTTGCGCGCACGCGTGCCAAGATTGTCGCGGCAAAGGCTCAGGAGGCGTAAGCGATTATGACGGTCAAGCTGGATAATCCGTTTTCAAACGGGCCGAGTAGCGAGAGCTGGAGCTGCAACGTGAAGAAGACCTATAAGATCTGCTGTCTTCCTGGTGACGGCATTGGGCCCGAGGTTATTGCCGAGGGTAAGAAGGTGCTGGCTGCCGTGGGCAAGCGCGCTGGCGTAGAGTTTGCCTTTGAGGATCACCTGATTGGTGGCGCGGCGATCGATGCGTGCGGCAATCCGCTGCCCGATGAAACCCTTGCGGCGGCAAAGGCGTCGGACGCCGTGCTGTTGGCATCCGTCGGTGGCCCAAAGTGGGATTCGACCGATCCGGCGGCCCCGCGCCCCGAGCAAGGCTTGCTGCGTATCCGCAAAGAACTCGGCCTCTATACCAACCTTCGCCCTGTAAAAATCTACGACGCACTTGCCAGCGCATCGACGCTTCGTCCCGAAGTCATCAAGGGCGTTGACATGGTACTCGTCCGCGAACTTACCGGTGGCATTTACTTTGGCAAGCACGAGCGCTTTTATGACGAGGGCGGTGCGGGCACCGACGGTGTGGCTGGCCAGCGCGCGGTTGACGTAATGGAGTACCGCGAGTACGAAGTTGAGCGCATCGCCCGCCAGGCGTTCGAGGCAGCTCGCAAGCGCCGCGGCAAGGTGACAAGCGTGGACAAGCGCAATGTATTGGAGACGAGCCGCATGTGGCGTGAGGTCGTGCATCGCGTGCATGACGAGGAGTATCCAGATGTAGAGCTTGAGGACCTGCTCGTCGACAACGCCGCCATGCAGCTCATTAACCGACCGGCCGACTTTGACGTCGTAGTTACGGAGAACATGTTCGGCGACATTCTCTCTGACGAGGCGGCGCAGATTACCGGATCGCTCGGCATGCTTGCCTCGGCTTCGCTAGGCGATGGCGTGTCGCTGTTTGAGCCGAGCGCCGGCAGCGCGCCCGACATCGCGGGGCTCGGTATCGCTAACCCGCTCGCGCAGATCCTGTCGGCGGCAATGCTGCTCACGTACGCGCTCGACATGGGTGGGCAGGCTGCTTGGATCGAAAATGCCGTGGCACGTGTGCTTGACGAAGGCTGGCGTACCCGCGACATTGCCGATGCCAGCACCCCTGCCGATAAGATCCTCGGCACGACCCAGATGGGCGATAAGGTCATCGCCGCGCTGTAGTGTCGAGATGTCCGGAACCACCACAAAGGTGCTTGTCCCCTTTGTGGTGGTTACCAGGGGGTTCTGGCGGTTGAGGACTCGATTGCCTCGTGGCGCTTGAGCTCGCGGCGCATGGTTTGCGAATTGAGCCAGGCTGCCTGCCATCCACGGATGGGGTAGCGCGCCTCGTCCAGCTCAAACTGCGTATAGCCGCAGGCGTTGATAATCGTCGTCCCGCATGCGTGCTGGCGTTCGCGTTGAAAGTCGCGAACATAGCATTGGTGCACATGCCCGTGCACCATGTAGTCGGGATTCCATGT
Source organism: Collinsella sp. HCP3S3_E5 (assembly GCF_052067635.1). Classification (NCBI taxonomy): domain Bacteria; kingdom Bacillati; phylum Actinomycetota; class Coriobacteriia; order Coriobacteriales; family Coriobacteriaceae; genus Collinsella; species Collinsella sp. HCP3S3_E5. The sequence continues at coordinate 27,419 of NZ_JBQHQF010000025.1, forward strand.
CTCGAGTGCTGTGTTAAAGCATGCGAATCCTCGATGCGGCAGATCGTCCAGATCGCCCATGCCGGCGGCGGGCGCATGGGTGAGCAAGATGTCGCAGCCGCCGACCATCCTCACTTTGCGGGATAGCTTACGCATGCGCTTGGCCATCTCGCGCTCGGTGTACATGTTAGCGCCATCTCGATAGCGCATGGAGCCGCCAAGCCCCGCAATGCGGACGCCGCGATACACGTACACGGTGTCTTCGACACAGATGCAGCCGCCCGGTGCATGACGCGCGTAGCGGTCATCGTGATTGCCACGCACGTAGATGAGCGGTCTGTTGATGACCGTGACCAAAAACTCAAGATAGTCCGGGTCCAGATCGCCAGCGGACAAAATTAGGTCGACACCCTCAAAGCGTTCCTTGCGAAAGCACTCCCACAGGCATCGCTCTTCGGTATCGGCTATGGCAAGGATTTTCATAGAGCACGGACCTTCGGCTCATCGTCGGGCTGCGGAATGGTGCCCACCACGTTGTCTGCCAGCCAGTCCATCTCGACGATTTGCGTGCTCGGCAGTGGGGGAAAGCCCTCAATCTGCACCACGCCGTCTTGGCTATGGAGCTCGCCGCCAAATGGATTGATGGAGCCCTCGACGATGCCATTGCGGAGGAGCTGAACAAGCTTGCGCGTCTGATAGGGCAGACCCGGAGCGTAGCGAATATCGATAACGCCCGAGCTCATGCCATACCAGTAGTTGACGGCGCGAACCTGGCTGTCGTCACTGGTCTCGTCCCAGGTGCCATGCAGTAGACTTCGCACGATAAGCTCGTAGTATCGGCCCCAGTTCCATACCGGCATGGCAATGCCGGCAACCTTGCCATCGACCAGGCGGTGGAGTCCGTAGGCCGTGGGGTCTTCGAGCGACTTTGACATGTCGGCGCCGGTCATGACGCTCACACCTTCGCGACGCATGGCCTCGGCAAGGCCTCCGGCGGGCACATCGCCCCAAGTCAGGATAATTTGCGCACGGGGGTCGAGCAGCGAGGCGCCAATCGCAAAGGCGTTGATCTCGCTGAGTGCACCCGAGGCGAAGACCGACGCGTGGTAACCGATGCGGTGGTTGTCCGCCATGCTGGCGGCAAGGGCGCCCAGGAGAAACTTGGCTTCGTACATCTTGCCAAAGTACGAGCGGACGCTTTGGTGAGGAAGACCGATGGAGCAGTTAAGGAACCGAACCCGGGGATATTCAACGGCAGCCCTGAGCGTGTATTCCATCAGGCGGTGCGAGGTCGAGAAGATGACGTTTGCTCCATGTTTGACAGCCGTTTCCACGGCGGCGTAGAACACGTCCGGATCGTGACAGTCCTCAAACGCCTCGGTGCGCACGATACCGCCAAAGTGCTCATCGAGATACTGACGCCCTTGGTCGTGCAGCCTGTCCCAGCTCGACGTCGCACAGGTGAATTCATGGATAAAGGCGATGCGCAGGGGGTTGGCCGCCGAATAGACGGTCTTGCCCATAAAGAAGTTGAGCATGCCGGAGGTGGACTTGGCGGGCAACTCCTCCTCATCGACGTTTGGCGCTTCGACAAGATCGACCTTGTCCTCGTCACTTTTCCCGGCGATGACCAGTTCGCGCCAGATCTTGCACAGGCGGTTTACGACGATATCTGTCGGCGTATCCAGCAGGCGGTCCTGGTTGTACACATTGAGGTAGACGAGCATGGCGTCGGCGGGCGTAATGTCCAGGTGGTCGCCGCCCGCGCGAAGGTAGGCGCGCTTAAAGAGTAGGAAGGTGTGGCGCAGGTAGTCGACCTTTTTCTGGGGCCATTTTTCGATAAGGTTCTGACCGAGCATCTTGGCGAGCGTTTCGTAGCTTCCTTCGCGCGAGAACTCGATCTCGTATAGGGGGCAGACGCGCCAAAACGCGCAGAACTCGCCGTACAGGCGGCTTTCGACGGAATCCCATTTGCCGGGATAGAGGCGGGTGACCTTGGCCGAAACCGTCGGGGCGTCCAGGAATTTGAGGACGCTGACGCGCTTGTTGCCCTCTTGGACATAGAACCGATGCATGAACTCGGTGACAATGATGGGGTCGCGATAGCCCTCGGTTACCTGAATGTCGTAGAGGTTGGACCACTTGCGGGCGAACTCGGTGCTAAACGGCAGCAGGGGCATAAAGTTGCATGAAAAGGCGGACTGACGGCCCTTGGTAACCGTGCCGACAACCATTTCGAGCGGAATATCCCGCAGGCCGACATTCTCTCGCTGACCTAGGGGGAGCTGGGCAACCAAACTGTCGAGGTCCGTAAGGTATGGATGCTCGCTTTGGCTAATGGCGCGTCGACGTCCTTGCTCGCCGCGCTTGCGTGCTTGACGGTAGGCCTCTTCCATAGTTTGCTCCCTTAGTCGTTTAAACAACTGTATGAACTATTGTACCACGAATGAAAACCTCCCATTTTCCGATGTCAAAGAAATGGGAGGCAGTTCACTCATATGACCCAATCCGCTGTCAAGAGCCACAATGGCCCCGCCGACCGCTTGCAATCGGTCGGCGGGGCCTGCCGTTAACCCGTCCCGGTCCGCCCCCGGCATGTC
>NZ_JBQHQF010000026.1:0-28919 GCF_052067635.1 Collinsella sp. HCP3S3_E5
ACGGTGAGCCCGGCGCCGCGAAGCGCCCTGGCCCTCTCCACCATTCTCCTACTGTATGCCATGCGGACTCCGTTCCGGACCTCAACGGTCCAACTTTTTGTCCGCAGTCCCACACTCGAAGTGGGATGTGGTTTCCGTCCCGCTCTCGACAAGCATCTAACGCTACAATAACTACCACGTGGCTGGGTTTGGCCGGCCAAATGTGCGATGCTGCGGGAGGGGACATGGTCGAGTTTACAAAGACGATTAAAGATCCGTTGGGACTACATGCCCGCCCGGTTGCGCTTCTCTATGACATTATCGCCAAGCATCGTAGTGACGTGTCGGTCAGCATCGGCGATCGCCATACGGATGGCCGCGATATCATGGGACTCATGGCCCTCTATGGTGAGTGCGGCGAGAGCGTCGTCTTTCGTGTTTCGGGCGCGGATGAGGCCTCGTGCGTCACGTCGATCAGAAACCTCTCGCTCTAAGCGGAACAATGTGAAAAAGGGGAGAGTCCCCTCTGTTGCATACATTGGTATGACAAGGCACCGCAAAGAGACCGTCTTTGCGGTGCCTTTGTTTCGTATGGGAAACTTTTTCGAAAACTGAATAGAGACCCTTTCCAAAAAGTTAACCGCGTGTTAGTATACTATTTCGAACATAGACGCGGTTAACTTTTATCGCGTCGATGTTGAGGACGAACCGATGTTAGGAGCTCACTCATGTCTTGCGGACCGCAGATGCCGGCCATGCCGCTTTCGATGGTAAAAGCGGGCGAAACCGTGCGTGTGTCTCGTGTAAAGGGCAATGAGGACATGAAGCACCATCTCAAGGACCTCGGCTTTGTCGAAGGCAATGAGGTTCACGTGGTGAGCTCGAGTGGCGCCAACATCATCGTTACCGTGCTGGGTGCCCGCTTTGGTATCGATTCTAAAGTGGCCATGCACATCATGACCGTCGGTTAATCTGCAGCATTTCATAAAAACCGAAAGGGGGATAAGAGGATGAAGACGTTGGGTGACGTTAAGGTGGGCGAGAGCTCTACCATCGTCAAGCTCCACGGTGAGGGCGCACTTCGCCGCCACCTTATGGACCTGGGGCTCATCAAGGGCACTTCGTTCAAGGTCGTGAAGGTTGCACCGCTCGGTGATCCGGTCGAGATCAACGTGCGCGGCTACGAGCTTTCCATCCGCAAGGAGGAGGCGGCCGTCGTCGAGGTCCAGTAAGGGCCCACGGCGTATATTTCCGCAGATTAAGTTAGACATTTCTAACTTAATGCAGCAACTTTGAAGCACATTATCCAGCCTGCGCGGAGAAAGCAGCGCGGGCTCACAAGGAAGAAGGATTGAATGGCGGATTCTCAGATCCATGTCGCGCTGGCGGGTAACCCCAACTGCGGCAAGACCACGCTTTTCAACCTGATCACCGGCGCCAACGGCTACGTTGGCAACTGGCCCGGCGTCACGGTTGAGAAAAAGGAGGCCAAGCTCCTGAGCGACAAGAACGTTACCATCACGGACCTCCCCGGCATCTACTCGCTTTCCCCCTACAGCCCCGAGGAGCAATGCTCGCGCGATTACCTCATGAGCGGCGAGCCCGATGTGGTCGTCCAGGTGGTCGACGCCACCAACCTCGAGCGCAACCTGTACCTGGCGCTTCAGGTTATCGAGACCGGCCTACCCGTGGTCGTTGCCCTTAACATGGCCGACTTGGTCGAGAAGAACGGCGACAAGATCGACACGGACAAGCTCTCCAAGAAGCTCGGCTGCCCGGTCATGATGATTTCGGCCCTTAAGAACAAGGGTATTAAGGAACTGTTCGAGCAGGTTAAGAAGTCCGCTGCTTCCAAGGGCCAGGTGCCGGAGCACAAGTTCGATTCCTCCATCGAGGACGTTCTGGACCACATCGAAAACAACCTGCCGGCGAGCGTTCCCGCCAACAAGCGTCGCTACTACGCGGTTAAGCTGTTCGAGCGTGATGCGGACGCCTGCAAGCTCATCAACCTCACCAAGGAGAAGGCCGCTCGCGTGGAAGAGCTGGTCGCCCAGTGCGAGCAGGACTGTGATGACGACGCCGAGTCCATCATCACCGGTGAGCGCTATGGCGTCATCGCGCACATCATCGATGAGTGCCTCACCAAGGCTCCGGCCAAGATGAGCACCTCCGAGAAGATCGACCGTGTGGTTACCAACCGTATCCTGGGCCTGCCGATCTTTGTGGTCATCATGTTCTGCGTGTACTACATCGCCGTTTCCACCTTAGGTGGCACGGTGACCGACTTCACCAACGACCAGCTCTTCGGTACCGACGGTTGGTATGTGCTCGGTCAGGGCCGCGACGCCTACGATGCAGCCGTCGAGGCTGCGGGCGACGATGCCGACTCGGTTGACCCGGCGCAGTACGGCCCCTATGTCCCGGGTATCACCACCGTGGTGCACGATGCCCTTGTGGCGGGTGGCACCGAGGACGGCGGCCTGATCGATTCGCTGGTCTGCGACGGCATCGTCGGCGGTTTGGGCGCTATCTTCGGCTTCGTCCCGCAGATGTTCCTGCTCTTTGTGATGCTGTCCTTCCTGGAGGACTGCGGCTATATGGCCCGCGTCGCCTTCATCATGGACCGCGTGTTCCGCCGCTTTGGCCTGTCCGGTAAGTCCTTTATCCCCATGCTCGTGTCCTCGGGCTGCGGCGTCCCCGGCGTCATGGCCACCAAGACCATCGAGAACGAGAAGGACCGCCGCATGACGGTCATGACCACCACGTTTATTCCCTGTGGCGCTAAGCTGCCGATCATCGCCCTGCTCATGGGTTCCATCATCGGTGATTCTTCCACCACCGCGGCGTGGATCAGCCCGCTCTTCTACTTCCTGGGCGTCTTCGCCGTCATCGCCTCGGGCCTTATGCTCAAGAAGACCAAGCTCTTCGCCGGCCGCCCGACGCCGTTCGTTATGGAGCTTCCCGCCTACCACTTCCCGGCGATCCGCTCTTGGGCGCTGCACGTGTGGGAGCGCTGCTGGGCCTTTATCAAGAAGGCCGGCACGGTCATCTTCGCGTCCACCGTCGTCGTTTGGTTCCTCTCCAACTTTGGAAGCTACAACGGTTCCTTTGGCTTCCTGCCTGCGATGGACGGCATCCCCGAGGAGTTTATGGACTACTCCGTGCTTGCCATGCTCGGCAACCTGGTCGCTTGGATCTTCGCCCCGCTCGGCTTTAGCACCTGGCAGGCAACTGCGCTGACTGTCTCTGGCCTTGTGGCTAAGGAGAACGTCGTCGCCACCGCCGGTTCGCTGCTGTCCGTCGCCGACGCCGCCGAGACTGACCCGAGCCTGTGGACTGCGTTTGCCGGCATGTTCCCCACCATGGGCGCTTGCGTTGCCTTCGGTGCCTTCAACCTGCTGTGCGCCCCGTGCTTTGCCGCCATGGGCACTATCCGCAACCAGATGGACTCGGGCAAATGGACTGCGATTGCCATCGGTTACGAGTGCGCCTTCGCTTGGGTGATCGGCCTGTTCATCAACCAGTTCTACAACCTGTTTGTGTTGGGACAGTTTGGTATCTGGACGATTGTGGCCATCGTGCTGCTCGTTGCGATGCTCTTCCAGATCTTCCGTCCTATCCCTGCGCATGCGTGGACCGACGAGGACGAGACCAGCACTGCTTCCGCCGCAGTTTCCGCTTAAGTCCGAATAAGGATTAGCCCCTTTCCACGAGCCCGGGTGTCCCAGCGACACTCGGGCTTTTTGGTGGTGGGGGAGATGTGGCGTTTCCGCAGATAAAACCGACCAAAATAAACCTGTCCCTTTTTGGCAGGTGGAAATGGGGTAAAGTAAGTGGAGGTTAACTAGAGGAGGCTTGCTATGGCACCTATCGATATTGTTGTTCTGGCTGTTATCGGTATTGCGTTTGTCGCGGTATGCGTGCGCATCTATCGCAAGGGCACCTGCGCCGACTGTGCTCAGGGTGGCGTTTGCACAGGGCATTGCTCCAACAAAAAGACGTGCGCCGCACTTAAGGGCGTGGACAAAATCGCCGAAGACTTGGGCCGCGGTATTCATTAGCCGAACGGCGCTTGGGCATGTATGACTGCGGATACGGCAGTTGCTGATACGATAGGTGTGTTAGCAACTGCCGCCGAGCGGCTCAAACGAAAGGAACCCTGTATGGAGTCCTGTGCCTACCCGATGCTCTTTAGCCCGATCAAGGTCGGTACGACCGAGGTTAAGAACCGCGTCTTTATGCCGCCGGTGTCCACCAACTTGGCCGATCACGGCTATGTGACCGACGACTTGGTCGATCATTACCGTGCCCGTGCCAAGGGCGGCGTTGGCCTCATCATTACCGAGGTCGTGACGGTTGAGCCCACCTATACCTATCTGCCGGGTGACATGTGCTGCTACGACGACACGTTTATCCCCGGCTGGGAAAAGCTCGCCGCAGCCGTCCACGAGTATGGCTGTAAGATCATGCCGCAGCTCTTCCACCCCGCCTACATGGCCTTTAACATTCCGGGCACGCCGCGCCTGATCGCTCCGTCCTTTGTGGGCCCGTCCTATGCCCGCGAGGCACCGCGTCCTATCACGGTCGATGAGATTCACGAGCTCACGCATCAGTTTGGTGACGCTGCCGTGCGTATGCAGAAGGCCGGTGTCGATGGCGTCGAGGTCCACGCGGCACATGCCCACGGCATGCTCGGCGGCTTTTTGACCCCGCTCTACAACAAGCGTACCGACGAGTACGGCGGCTCGCTCGACGCCCGCATGCGCTTCCTGCTCGAGGTCATCGCCGAGATTCGCGAGCGCTGCGGCAAGGACTTTATCATCGACGTCCGCATCTCGGGCGATGAGTACACCGATGGCGGCCTGACCCTCAACGACATGATCTACGTCTCGCGTCGCCTGGAGAAGGCCGGCGTCGACATGATTCACGTGTCGGGCGGTACCACCATCAAGCGCGGCTCCGCGATTCCCGCCGCCGGTACGCAGCAGGCCTCGCATGCCGCCTGCTCGCGCGAGATCAAAAAGCACGTCAACATTCCCGTCGCCACCGTCGGACGCATTAACGAGGCCTGGATCGCCGAGGAGCTGATTGAGGACGGCGCTGCCGACATCTGTATGATGGGCCGCGCCAATCTGTGCGATGCCGAGTTCTGCAACAAGGCAGCCGCTGGCAACGCCGACGAGATCCGTCCCTGCATCGGTTGCCTGCGTTGCCTGAACGGCATTATGTTTGGCAAGCGCATCTCCTGCACCGTCAACCCCGATGTTGAGCGCGACGAGGCTGGCTACGAGCCTGCCGCCGAGGCCAAGAACGTACTGGTTGTGGGCGCCGGTCCCGCGGGCATGGAGGCAGCCTACATTGCCGCCAAGCGCGGTCATAACGTGGTGCTCGTGGATAAGCAGGACGAGCCGGGCGGCGAGATGCGCATCGCAGCCGTTCCGCCGGCAAAGCAGGAACTCACCCGCGTGATCAAGTATCAGTACCGTCGCCTGGCCGAGGCCGGCGTAAAGTGCGTCTTTGGCACCGAGCTTACTGCCGAGGACATTCAGCGTGACTACGCCGACTACGAGGTCGTCCTGGCCTATGGCGCCGAGCCTATCGCCCCGGCCTTCATGCAGGGCTTTAAGCAGGTTATGACGGCTGACGACCTGTTGGGCGGCAAGGCTTTCCCGGGCAAGAAGATCGTCATCGTGGGTGGCGGCACCGTTGGCTGCGAGACGGCCGATTACCTGGCCCCGTTGGTCAACGACCTGTCGCCGGCCAACCGCGACGTCACCGTCATCGAGATGACCAAGACGCTCGCCGCCAACGAGGGTGGTGCCGGTCGCGCGGTGCTCATCACGCGCATGCTCTCAAAGGGCGTTCACGTGCTGACCGAGGCCAAGGTGACCGAGATTACCGAGGATACTATCAGCTACGAGAAGGACGGCGAGGTCCACACCATCGCCGGTGCCGATACGCTGGTGCTTGCTATGGGCTATCGTCCTAACACCAAGCTGGCCGACGACCTGGCTGCAGCCGGTGTTGCCGCCCACGTGCTGGGTGACGCCAACAAGTGCGGCAACATTCGCGACGCCATCGGCGATGGCTACAAGGTCGCCTGCGAGCTCTAGTCAACCCCTTGTTGCATGGGGACAGGTTGCTTTGCACCAATTTGGTGCATGTGAACCTGACCCCATTGCACCATTTGATAAAACGCAAGCAGCGGCCGTCCCGTGTTTGGGCGGCCGCCGCTTGCGTTTTATCATAGAAAGATCATTGCCGAGCCTTAAATGCCTTTTGTCTGTGTGCCTTCCACAATCATGTTGCGGTTGTAGGCCAGGTGCAGATACATCGCATCGTGAGCGGCAGTGGGGTTGTGCGCCTCGATGGCGTCGGCCGCACCGTGGTGCGTGTGGATGGTCTCCTCGACGAGCTTTTTTGCCCGTTACGTCGATAAAAAGGGGAACGGACGCCTTGAACACACCCATCAGACGGGTAACGACGAGGTTGCCGCCATCCCAGGGCGGCTTCATGGAGTAGCGCCCGTACGCATCGAATTTATCCTCTCATAGATGTGCGGCACCAAGAGCCCCGAGTTCATACGAGCTCGGGGCTCTTTTCGTTTGGACTGCAGACGTATTGACAGACGAAAACAGTCTGCGTCCGGTATTGAGCCATACGAAAGCGAAAAGCAGACGGGGCTGAGCCGCATGCGGACGTTGGCGGCACTCGAATCTCTGCTTGAACGGAATGCAATCGTAAGGCAGGGAACCGGGCGGGCCACGAAATACGAGCGCTCATAGTCCAAAAGAATCATGGTACAAGACGGACCCCAAGCCAGCGTTGGCTTGGGGTCCGTTATATCCCGAATGGTAACGGGCCGATTATTGTCAAGTTATAGCAAGATATAGCAAAGTATAGCGACGCGCATCAAAGTGTAGTGAGCTATAGCAACCCGCATAGCGCGCCTTGATCATCAACCGTCCGTATTTCACAGCAACTTATAACAGGCTCGGGGTGTCAATTTGGGGTGCAGTAGTGCTGCGCCACGAAAAGGGCCTATCTACTACGTTTAAGCCGCAGAGGTCAACCATAGTCGGCTTTTTCGAAAATCGACAAGCTGCCTACCTGCGGTTTTGTTTTCACGGTTTTTGGTATGGCCGAGGCTATCCGTGTTAACGTAGTAGATGGGCCACTTTTGTGGCAAGGGGCCGATCTGCGGGCTAGGGTAGCTAAAAGAGCCCCGTCCCAAAAAGACTGATTGGGAGCTGGGGCGTGTCGATGCGATAGTATTACGTGGTGAAATTTGACAAACCGCGGGCTTCATCCGAGGGCTTTATGGAACAGCACCAGCATAATCAAAGCTTGCAAGATCAGGCATACAATGCACTGCGCTCCAAGATCATCTATGCCGAGCTCAAGCCCGGCACGCGCCTTTCGGCGATTGGTCTGGAAAAGGAGACGGGAATCGGGCGTACGCCCATTCGCGAGTCCTTTGTGCGCCTGCGTGAGCAGGAGCTGGTGGAAACGCGTCCCAAAAGCGGCACCTACGTCTCTAAGATCAGCATGGAGCGCGCCGAGAACGCCTGTTTCTTGCGCGAGAAACTCGAGCGAAGCGTACTCATTAAATGCTGCTCGGTCGCCACACCCGAGCAAAAGCATCGGCTCGATCAGATTCTTGCCGAGTCCGAGTCGCTCGACCATGGCGAAACGCGTCGTTTCTTTGACCTGGACAACCTGTTCCATGAGACGTGTTTTGAGATTGCCGGCCGTCACATGTTGTGGGATTGGATGAAGAGCGTCAATACGCATTTTGAGCGATACAACTGGTTGCGTATGGTGTCGCAGGATCTAGATTGGGAGCCGATTCGTCGGCAGCATCGCCGGATTCTCGAGGCCATTAAGAGGGGCGATACCGACGCGGCGAGCTATCTGGCCGAGACACACCTGCACCTGATGCCCGAAGAGCAAGGTCCGGTTATCGCCTTACATCCCGATTATTTTGAGCTGTCCAAAGACTCGGCTATCTAGCCCATTATCTCATCTGCTCGAGACGCAAAAACGATGCTGCTCACCTACAGCGTTTTGCAACCGAGAATTTTAAAAAATGCCTAAAATGGCTCAGACTGCCGACAATGGGGAAACGGGGTGCGCTATGGCGCAGATGAGAATCAAGGACATTGCCGTCGAGGCGGGTGTGAGCCCGGCCACGGTCTCGCGCTATCTCAATAACCGCCCCGGGCAAATGACCGAGGAAACCCGTGCTCGCATTGCGGAGGTTATCGAGCGTACCGGCTATCGCCCACGTGCCGCCGCGCGCAATCTGCGCAGCTCGCGTACCAACCTCATCGGCGTGATCTTGGCCGACATCGCCAACCCGTTCTCCAGCGCCATGCTCGAGGGCCTTTCCGCCAGCGCCGCCGCGCGCGGCTGCTCGCTCATGACAGCCATTAGCGGCAACGATCCCGCCAAGGAGGCCGAGTCGCTCACCAGGCTTATCGACGCTGGCGTGGACGGCCTGGTCGTCAATACCTGCGGTGGTAACGACGAGGCGATCGTCGCGGCAGCGGGACGCCTGCCCGTTGTGCTGCTCGACCGCGACGTTGCCGACGGCGGTGTCGATCTGGTGACATCTAACAACCGTGAGCTGGTCGCCGGCTTGGTAGACGCCTTGACCGCCGCTGGCAGCGAGTGCCTGTGCCTGCTCACCGAAGCAAGCGACGACAGCCCCGTCCGTCGCGAGCGCGCCGAGGCCTTTACCGACGAGCTTTCGCGCCGCGGCCTTTCCGGCGAGGTCGTCACCCTGGCCGACGGGGGCGCCACGGGCGTCGGCCGCCTAGACGAGACCATCCGCGGCTATGCAGGAAAAGAGCTCGGCCTCATTACCGTCAACGGCCTGGTTTTCCTGCGCCTTACCGAGGCGCTGGCGCAGCTTGGTCCCTCGCTGCCGGCGGGGCTCAAGATCGCGACGTTTGACGACTATCCCTGGAACCATGTGCTCTTTGGTGGAGTCACCACGGCCGCGCAGGACACCCTCACCATCGCCGAGCGCGTGGTCGATCGCCTCTCCGAGCGTATCGACGTTGTTACCACCACCGTGGGCGATGCCGCAAAGCTCGCCCCTAAGCGCATCGAGGTTCCCGGCCACATCGAACACCGCGCTTCGACCTCGCGCTAGCCGCTCGTCCGTAACTGCCTGTTCGCGCACGTTTTTTGGGCGCTTGATACGCTTTAACCCTGCGGAAACACTTTTCTGCGATAGTATCTGCGATATAGACCAGTCGAAACCCGCCCAAAAGAAAGGGGAGCGACATGAACCAGCAGAACATCGATTACGTACTCCGTTCCGTAGAGCAGCGTGACATCCGCTTTGTGCGTCTGTGGTTTGTCGACATTCTCGGCCGCCTCAAGAACTTTGCCATTAGCCCCGAAGACCTCGAGGTCGCTTTTGAGGAGGGTATTGGCTTTGACGGCTCCGCCATCGAGGGCTTTGCCACGCCCGAGGAAGCCGACATGCTCGCGTTCCCTGACGCCTCGACCTTCCAGATCCTGCCGTGGCGCCCGAGCCATAACGGCGTCGCCCGCGTGTTCTGCGATGTGTGCACTCCCGATCGCAAGCCGTTTGCCGGCGACCCGCGCGACGCCCTGCGCCGCATGTTCTATAAGGCCGAGAAGGCCGGCTACCTGCTCAACGTGGGTGCCGCGCTGGAGTATTACTACTTCCCCGACGAGCACACCCCCGAGCCGCTCGACAACGTGGGCTACTTCGACCTTTCGGTGAGCGATGCCGCTCGCGACCTGCGCCGCAATACGGTGCTCACGCTCGAGAAGATGTCCGTGCCCGTGGAGTACACCTTCCACGCCGCCGGCCGCTCGCAGCACGGCATTAGCTTGCGTCACGCCGAGGCCCTGAGCATGTCCGACGCCATCACCACGGCCAAACTCATCATTAAGCAGCAGGCCTACGAGAGCGGTTGCCACGCCTCCTTTATGCCCAAGCCGCTGGCGGGCGAGGACGGCAGCGCCATGTTTTTGCATCAGTCGCTGTTCGACCACGACGGCAACAACGTCTTTTGGGGCGAGGACGACGAGAAGTACCATCTCTCCGATATCGCCAAGCACTATATGGCCGGCATTCTGGCACACGCGCGCGAGATCAGCGCCATCACCAACCCCACGGTCAACTCGTACAAGCGCATCACCACGGGCGGCGACTCCGTGCCACAGTACGCTACGTGGGGCCTGCGCAACCGCGCGAGCATGGTCCGCATCCCGGTCTACAAGCCCGGCAAGCAGCTGTCCACGCGCATCGAGCTGCGCAGCCCCGATCCCATGGCCAATCCGTACCTGGTCAACGCCGTCACGCTGGCGGCTGGTCTGGACGGCATCGAGCGCAAGCTGGAACTCCCGCCCGAGGCAACGGCCGAGACGCTCAAGCTTACCGACCGTCAGATGGTCGAGGCCGGCTATACGCCGCTGCCGCGCTCGCTCAAAGAGGCGCTCGACGTGTTTGAGGACTCGCAGTTTATGAAGGATGCCCTCGGCGAGCACATCCACAGCTTCTTCCTCAAAAAGAAGCGCGACGAGTGGCATAAGTTTGAGTCCACGATTACCGAGTGGGAGATCAAGCATTATCTGGCGAACTCCTAATCGCGCTGGTTCGTTCCAGTACGATTGAGCTCATTTCCTTGGAGGTCGATATGTCCGAAAAGAGTGCCCTGTTCATGGCGCGCACGACGCGCTTCCACGAGTTTGCCCGCAGCTTGACGACCACCCTGGGTGTCGAGGTGAGCCTGGCAACCCCCGATTCGCCGACTGCGGCGCACGACTTTGACCTGCTGATCCTCGATTCCGATGGCATCCGCAGCGACCGCATCGATCAGATTGCCAAATGGCTCGACGACCGCGGCGGCGTTCCCATGTTGGTAATCGTCGACGACGAGGCGCTCGGCACCCTGCGCCTGCCCAATCACGCGCATGCCGACTTTGTATGCCCCACGGCGACGCCCAACGAGCTTAAGGCTCGTGCGCAGCGCCTGATGGGCGAGGAGGAGACCATCACCGCCGACGATGTGCTCAACATCGATAACCTCGAGATTAACCTGGCTACCTACCAGGTGACACTCGACGACGAGCCCATCGACCTGACGCTGATGGAGTACTCGCTGCTGAGCTTTTTGGCGACGCATCCCAACCGTGCCTACAGCCGCGAAGTGCTGCTGCACCGCGTGTGGGGCTTTGAGTACTGCGGCGGCACGCGCACCGTCGACGTGCACATTCGACGCATCCGCTCCAAGGTGGGCCCGCAGATTGCGGCACATATCACCACCGTCCGTGGCGTGGGTTATCTGTTTAAGGACTAGCTTTTCACCGCAAAGGGGGCAGGCGCCTTCGTGGTGGTTTTGCCGCATGCGTGGATCCCTTTCGAGTTTGCAGCAGAACTTAAGCATTCCTTAAAGATTGCGTTCTCATACACGTTCGCCCGCATATTGGGGTACAACTCAACGTGAACAATGATGGCCCGCCACATGTTTGGCGGGCCTTTGGTTATTAGACGAAAGGATCGCAGTCATGAGCGAGAACGATTCCCAGCGTCCCCAGGATGCGGGCAACGCCGGCGAGACCCAGCAGCAGCCGCGCGTGCAGGTGGAGTCGACGCCTGCCGACGGCAACATTCCCTACGTGCAGGCCTACGACACACGGACCGGCCAGCCGCTGGGCGGTCAGCAGGTTGTAAACAAGCACACGGTGGTCAAGACCAAGACCAAAAAGCTGCCGATCTTTATTACGGCGCTCGCCGGCTGCGCCTGCGGCGCCCTGCTGGTCATCGCGCTCATTATGAGTGGCACGCTCAACATTGGCGGCGGAAAGAATGTCGTGACGGCGGGTGCTTCGGGTTCATCGACGCAAAAGATTACGATCGACTCCGAGGACACCACGCTTGCCGAGGCCGTTTCTGCCAAGGCCCTGCCCTCCGTCGTTTCCATCACCGCCACTTCGAGCGGTAGCCAGAATGGCTCGCTTTCGCAGTCTGCCGACGAGTCGGATGGTTCGGGCAGCGTCGGTTCGGGCGTGGTGCTCGATACCGAGGGCCACATCCTCACCAACAACCATGTGGTCGATGGCTATGACCAGTACGTGGTTACCATGGACGACGGTACCACCTACGAGGCCGAGTTCGTGGGCAACGACGCCTCGAGCGACCTGGCCGTCATCAAGCTCAAGGATGCTGACGCCTCCAAGCTCACGCCGATCGAGATTGGTGATTCCTCCAAGCTTAACGTGGGCGAGTGGGTCATGGCGATCGGCTCGCCGTTCGGCAACGAGCAATCTGTCTCCACGGGCATTGTGTCGGCGCTGTATCGCTCCACGGCCATGAGTTCTACCAGCGGCAACACCATCTACGCCAACATGATCCAGACCGATGCCGCCATCAACCCGGGCAACTCCGGCGGCGCGCTCGTTAACGACAATGGCGAACTCGTGGGTATTAACTCTCTTATCGAGAGCTACTCGGGCTCCAGCTCGGGCGTGGGCTTTGCCATTCCGGTCAACTATGCCAAGAACATCGCCGACCAGATCATCGACGGCAAGACGCCGGTTCATCCGTACCTGGGCGCCACGCTTTCGAGCGTCAACGCGCTCAACGCCCGCACTAACAATCTCGGCACCGATAGCGGTGCGTATGTGGCAAGTGTCGTCGAGGACGGTCCTGCCGCCAAGGCTGGCATCCAAGAGGGCGATGTCATCACCAAGCTGGGTGACGATGAGATTACGAGCGCCGATGGCCTGATTATCGCGCTGCGCAGCCACGAGGTGGGCGAAAAGGTCGAGATTACGCTCGTGCGCGGCAAGGAAGAGAAGAAGGTCACGGTCGAGCTGGGTTCTGATGAGGAGCTGCAGAACCAGCAGCAGAACGACAGCGCGACCGACACCGGCAACGGCGGCATTACCGACGAGCAACTGCGCCAGTACCTGGAAGAACTGCTGGGCCAACAGGGTCAGGGGCAAGGCTACGGTCAGGGTTTCTAACGAGCTGTATCGCACATATCGAAGCCAGAGGGGCTGTTCCGCCAGCGCGGGACAGCCCCTCTTCTCTTATTGATCCGTTGGGGACGGAGGAAAACGGATCATTTAGAAATGGCAAGGGCATGGTTCGGAAGGGCTTGGACAGTTAGTTCAGATTTGTATAAAACGGGTGCGGTCTGAGGCGTGTTTTGAGCGGTTTTGAAATGAAAGACGGGCCGAGATGGGTGTCTCGAAGACGGAAGCAAACCTAATTTGCCGTTCAGAACGATTGATTGGGGCGAAAAGCCGATATTTCAGCTCGATTCGGCGCGCGTAATTATACAAATCTGAACTAACTGTCCAACCCCGGTCCGGTCGCTGCCAATTCGGTGCGGTTTGAGACCGCTATTCGGCCCCATTGCGACCGGTGGTACTCTAGTATCCGTTTGAAATCGAGCGAAGGAGTGCCGCTATGGAGCAATCGAGCCTGTTTGGTGACGGCGTGGACATCGATACCGAAACGCCAGCGAGCACGGATACCGCCGCGCCGGCCGATGACCGTGCCCAGGCGGCAGCGCGTGCGGCTGAGTTGCGCCACGAGCTCGATTACCACGCCTACCGCTACTACATGCTCGATGCGCCCGAGATCACGGACGTCGCCTTCGACAAAATGCTCGTTGAACTGCAAGAAATCGAGGCTGCCTACCCCGACCTGGTGACGCCCGACAGCTATACCCAGCGCGTGGGCGGCTACGTGAGCGAGCAGTTTACACCGGTCACGCACATGGCACGCATGTATTCCATGGACGATGCCATGGATCTGGACGAGCTCGACGCATGGCTCCAGCGCACCGAGGATGCGCTCGGTGCCGGTAGCGTTACCTATACCTGCGAGCTCAAGATTGACGGCCTGGGCGTCGCGCTTACCTACCAAAACGGCACCTTCGTACGCGCGGCCACACGCGGCGATGGCACCACGGGCGAGGACGTATCGCTCAACGTGCGCACTATCAAGGATGTGCCCATGCACCTGTCCGAGCAGGCGCTCGCTCACATGGGCGCCGACCGCGAGCGTACCATCGAAGTGCGCGGCGAGGTGTACATGCCCAAGGGCAGCTTTGTTCGCCTGAATGAAGAGGCCGATGCCGAGGGCCGCGACCCCTTCGCCAACCCGCGCAACGCCGCTGCCGGATCCTTGCGTCAGAAGGATCCCAAGGTCACGGCGCGCCGCGACCTGGCCACCTTTATCTATGCCATCGCCGATACCGATCCGCTGCACGTCCACAGCCAGCGCGAGTTTCTGGACTGGTTGCGTAGCGCCGGCTTTAGCGTCAACCCTAACGTGGCTCGTTGTGCCACGCCGGCCGAGGTCCACGAGTTCTGTGCCCAGGCGCTCGAGCACCGCGGCGACTTGGATTACGACATCGACGGCGTGGTCGTAAAGGTTGACAGCTTCCAGCAGCAGCTCGACCTGGGCTTTACCGCTCGCGCACCACGCTGGGCCATTGCCTTTAAGTTTCCGCCCGAGGAAAAGCAGACCATCCTGCGCGAAATTCGCATCCAGGTGGGCCGCACCGGTGTGCTCACGCCGGTCGCCGAGTTCGACCCGGTGACGGTTGCCGGCTCCACCATCGCGCGCGCCACGCTGCACAACATCGACGAGATCCGCCGCAAAAACGTGCGCGAGGGCGACACCATCATCGTGCACAAGGCGGGCGACGTGATCCCCGAGGTCGTGGGTCCGGTGCTCGACAAGCGCCCGGCCGATTCGGTCGACTGGCATATGCCCGAGGTCTGCCCCGTGTGCGGCAGCCCCGTGGTCCACGAGGATGGCGAGGTGGCTTACCGCTGCGTGTCCATCGACTGCCCCGCACAGCTCAAGGAGCGCCTGCTCCACTGGGTGAGCCGCGGCTGCATGGACGTCGATGGCCTAGGCGACGAGATCGTCGACAAGATGATCGCCGCCGGGCTGATTCACGACGTCGCAGACTTCTACCAGCTCACGGTCGACGACATCGCCGGCCTGGACACGGGGCGCACCTATGCCAGCTCCAACAGCAGAAAGGGCGTTAAGAAGGGCGACCCCATTCCGGTAGGCCTCAAGACGGCCGAGAAAATCATCGCCGAGCTCAACAAGTCCAAGAGTCAGCCGCTCGGTCGCGTGCTGTTTGCCCTGGGCATCCGTCACGTGGGCAAGAGCGTGGGCGAGGTCATCGCCGAGCGATTCCTGTCGATTGACAAGCTTATCTTGGCGAGCGAAGAGGATATTGCCGAGTGCGAGGGTATCGGCCCCAAGATTGCGGCGAGCGTCAAGCAGTTCCTGGCCGTGCCCGAGAACCTTGCCGTCCTGGAACGTCTGCGCCAGGCGGGCCTGTCGCTCGAGGTCGATTTGGGCGCCGCGCACGCGCAAGCCGCAGCCGACGCTGGCGTGGCAGGCGAGCTCGCCGACGCACAGCCGCTCGCGGGTCTGACCTTCGTGCTCACCGGCACGCTCGTCAACCGCACGCGCGACGAGGCGGGCGCGGCGCTCAAGGTGCTCGGCGCCAAGGTTTCGGGCAGTGTATCAAAGAAGACGAGCTATCTGGTTGCCGGCCCCAAAGCGGGTTCCAAGCTTACCAAGGCCGAGCAGCTGGGCGTACCCGTGCTGGACGAGGACGCACTCGAGCAGATCTTGGCTACCGGTGAGGTGCCCCAGGCTTAAGGCATCAATAGTCAAATTGAAGAACCGCCCGAAAGCGCGATGCCTTCCGGGCGGTTCTTACTTTGTTGGGGAAACCGGCATCGTGATCTGCGTCACGTAGGTCGCGGGGTCGTCGCTGATGATGTCGTCAATGAGGGCGATTTCGCGTTGCCCCGCTACGCTGCTAACTTGTCAAAAGCCCCGCGCCGGTTGAGCACGGTAAACGCGACAACACAGATGACTGCCGACAAAATCGACCCGCACGGCGAGGCGATGCCCATGGGAAACAGCGTGTCGGAATAGGCGTTCGACAGCAGCCAAGCGCCTGGCACGCGAATAAGCGCCACGGCAAGCACGTTGTGCGCAAAGCCGATGTAGCTCTTGCCATATGCAGCGAAAAAGCCGCTAAAGCAAATGTGGATACCGGCAAAGATTGCATCGAAAATGTAGCTGCGCATATAGCCGGTGCCGGCAGCGACTACTGCAGCGTCCTTGGCAAAAAAGCCAATAAACGCCGGCGCCACCAGCCACATCAGCACCGTGATCAGGCAGCCGTACACCACCGAGATGGTCATGGCGTCTTTGAGCACCTGACGCGCACGGTCGCCCTTGCCCGCGCCGGCGTTTTGCGCCGTGAGTGCGCTGACGGTGGCGCCCATGGAACTCGGTACAATGAACAAAAAGCTGATCATCTTTTCGACCAGGCCCACGGCGGCGGCGTCGACCAGGCCGCGATGGTTGGCGATGACGGTGATAAACATAAACGCCACCTGGATGCAGCCGTCCTGCACGGCCACGGGCACGCCGATCTTAAGGATGCTGCCGAGCACCTCGGGCTGGGGGCGCAGGTCGCTACGCTTAACGTGGATGTTCGTGCGGCGGCTCTTAAGCCACACGAGTGCGAGGGCAACGCTTGCCGTCTGGGCGGTTACCGTGCCGAGCGCCGCACCCACGGGGCCGAGTCCCAAGTGGCCGATAAACAGAAAATCGAGCGCGATGTTGATGATGCACGCCACGCCGATCACGTACATGGGCGAGCGCGAATCGCCCAGCCCGCGAAAGATGGCCGAGAGGATGTTGTATGCGGCGATAAACGGAATGCCGACAAAGCAGATGCGCAGGTAGGCGGCGGTTCCTTCGACTGCCTCGGCTGGCGTGCCAATAAGTGCCACGATCTGCGGGCACAGTGCGAGCAGGATGGCTGCCAGCACTACCGAGACACCCATAAACAGCGTGATGGTGTTGCCGATGACGGTCTCGGCGCGATCGAAGCGGCGCGAGCCCACGGCGTGGCCGACGATAACCGTCGTTCCCATGGCCAGACCCACGAGCGTCACGGTAATGATATAGAGCGTCTGCGCGCCATTGCCCACGGCGGTGATGCCGGCGGCACCGCTAAACTGCCCCATCATGTACAGGTCGGCCATGCCGTAGAGCATCTGCAAAAAGTACGAGAGCATATAGGGCAGGGCAAAGACCGCGATGGTCTTAAGGACATTGCCGCGTGTGAGGTCGTGTTCCATAGGTGGGGCTTTCTGGCTGGGTCTGTTTCCGTACCAGTGTAGTGAAAACCCTACAACGATTGTAGAGTCAAGGTTTGTGTGTTGAGGATGGGCTTGAAAAGCCGGTCTTGTTCGAAGCGACCTGTCCTGTCGTACGGGTGTGGCATGATTCTCTCGTGGGGTATTATGTTTTTCGAAGAATAAAACGCCGCGTGAGGGGAGGGCTGCGTGGACGGGCACGTGCAGCATGACGGTTTTGGCCGCGACATTAACTACCTGCGCATTGCCGTTACCGACAAGTGCAATTTCCGCTGCATTTACTGCATGCCGGCCGATGGCGTGGCGCCCCGTGCACACGACGAGTTACTCAGCGCCGAGGAAATCGCCCGCTTTGTGCGCTTGGTGGCGGGGGAGGGCATTCGCCGCGTGCGCCTGACGGGCGGCGAGCCGCTGGTCAGCCGCCGTATTATTCCGCTTATTCGCGACATCCGCGCGATCCCTCAGATCGAGGACATCTCGCTCACCACCAACGGCGCCCTGCTGCCCAAGCTGGCGCCGCAGCTCAAAGATGCCGGGCTTAACCGCGTCAACATCTCGCTCGACACGCTCGACCCTACGCTCTTTGGAAAGATCACGCGCCTGGGTCGGCTCGAGCAGACCATGGCCGGCATCGACGCGGCGCTGGCTTGGGGCTTTGAGCCCGTTAAGGTCAACTGCGTTGTTGTGCGCCGGCTCAACCAGGATGTGGCGACCCTCGCGCGGCTCACGCTCGACCGTCCCATCCACCTGCGCTTTATCGAATATATGCCCATCGGCGACGAGCGCACGAGCTCGCATTGCGCTGTGGACCCGCATGCGCCCGCGCTCAATCCCGAGCTGTGGGACGCGAGCGATACCGTGCCGAGTGACGAGCTGCGGGCGCGCATCAATGCCGGGGCCACCGCGACGGGACTGGGCGAGCTCGAGCCGCTCGACATCAACGACGCTCCTGCCGGCGCGGGCCCTGCGCGCTATTGGCGCTTTCCGGGCGCGGCGGGAACGGTTGGCTTTATTAGCGCCATGTCCAACCATTTTTGTGCGAATTGCAACCGTCTGCGCCTGACGGCCGATGGCAACGTGCGTCCGTGCCTGTTTAGCGATGCCGAGTATTCGGTGCGCGACGCCCTGCGCCGTGGTGATGATATACAGGTACTTTCGATTTGGCGCGATGCCGTGGCCCACAAACCGCAGGAACACGCGATAATTGAGGGCACGCAACGATTTATGTCCCAAATCGGAGGATGATCATATGGCCAAGAGCAGGTACGCCGACGCCACCAAGGCCGCTCGCAGGGCCGCGATGTCTGCCCACAAAGTCACGGCCGCGGCGAATGCTGGCAACGCCGGCGCGTCCGCGCAGCCGACTTCCAGCGCGGCCACCGAACCCGCCCGTGACGCACGTCGCAACGAGCTGACGCACGTGGACGCCAAGGGCGAGGTGCGCATGGTCGATGTGTCCGACAAGGCCGAGACCCATCGCATCGCCATCGCCGAGGGCACCATCCTCATGCATCCCGAGACACAGGCCATGGTGCTGCAGGACCGCGCCAAAAAGGGCGACGTGCTTGCCTGCGCGCGCGTGGCGGGCATCATGGCCATCAAACGCACGAGCGACATCATTCCCATGTGCCATCCGTTGCTCATTACCAAGAGCAAGTGCGACATTGCGCCCATCGCTCCGGCGGGGACGCCAGCCGAGGATATGCCCGAGGGCTGGGCACCGGCGCGCGCGGACGGGCAGGTTGGCTTTCACGTACTGGTTACGGCCGGCGTGACGGGCAAGACGGGTATCGAGATGGAGGCGCTGACCGGCGCGAGTGCCGCGTGTCTAACGATCTACGACATGTGCAAGGCGGTTGATCGCGGCATGGAGATCGTCGACGTGCGCCTGTTGCACAAGGAGGGCGGCCGCTCGGGCGTATGGGACCGCGCAGAGCGTCAGGCCGCTGCTGTTGAGGCCGTGGCCACTGACGGTGCCGCACCCGCGAGCGCACCCGTCGCCGTCGCGCCCGCAGCTCCGACACCGGCCGTTCCCGCGATCGCGTTTATCGGCTACCAAAACTCGGGCAAGACCACGCTCGTCGAGAAGGTTATCGCCGAGCTCACCCGTCGCGGCCTGCGCGTGGGTTCGCTCAAGCATCACGGGCATCACGGCTTTGATATCGACGTGCCCGCTAAGGATACCTGGCGCCATCACCAGGCCGGGTCCAAGCACGTGGGCCTCATCTGCGCCACGCGCTGGGCGGAGTACGCCGACACGCGCGAGGAGGACGAGATGCCCGCGCGCGAGCTGCTGTCGCGTTACAACGATGTTGACGTGGTGATCATCGAGGGCTACAAGACCGAGGGCTTCGACAACATCGTGGTCGCGCGCTCCGGTGTCGACCGTCTGCGTGGCAAGAGCTCGCTCGACCTGGTCGACGGCCGCACGCTGGCCCTTGCCTGCAACGAAGCCCTGGCACGTCAGGCCTTCGACGCAGGCTTTGCGACCCGAGCCATCAACATCAACGACGCCCGCGCCATCTGCGACCTTATCCAAGACCACCTTTAAGGCTTGGCGCTGAACCTGCCAAAAAGGGACAGGTTTATTTTGGCAGGTTCTATCTGGGCAAACGTCATTTCCACCACAAAGGGGCCAGGCACCTTTGTGGTGGTTTTTGCTTTGGTAGATTTTTGTGACATGCCTTACAATCTACCAAGTAGTTCATGACGGGCGAAAAACGGAGAGAAGGGTCCTGATGCGTCCTTAATGTTTCATGCGGATAGATTGATTTGACAGACGGCGGCGAATGTCCACCGCCCGTATTCGTATGAAACGAGGAGTCTCCGTGCTCGTATCTCTTCTCTCAAAACCTCACCCTTCGTTGTCCGCGCAGGCTAAGCACCTGGTGGCAATGCGCTTCCTCATATATACCGGCTTTCAGACCAGCTACTTTATCGGTGTTATCGGAACACTCACCTATGCAGACGATGCCTCGGTCGTTGCGACATCGCTGGCCGTCCTGTTTATGAACGTCTTCGTGATCCTGGGATCCTTTGCGGGTGGAGCGGCGCTTGACGCTTGGGGTCCGTGGCGGCATTTCCGGGCGAGTATCTTCGGCACGTTGGCAACCGGCGCGGCAATCCTCGCCTGTGGCAGCGCGACCGGAACAGTCCTTGCCGGCGCGGTGCTCCTGGGCTTTGTGATGGGATTCGCCCAGCCCGTCGCCACGTCCTATCCGGCGTATCTCACCGACGACCCCGTCGAGCTCAAAGACATCAACTCCGCCATCGCCATGCTCTCCAACGTGAGCATTATCGTCGGCCCCACACTGGGCGGCTTTGTCGCGGCGGCTGCATCGTCACACGCGGTGTTTTTGCTCATGATGATCTTTGCCGTACTGGCGCTCGTCGCCGGTTGGGGCTTTAGGCCGCAAGCAGGTCGCGTCGCCGCGCGCGAAAGTGCTCCCGCGGATAGCAGCACAACGGCAAGTACTGCCATTCAAAGCTCAGACTCCAATAAATCCACCCGCGTCACCTTCGTGACCAGCATCAAGACAGTCTTTAGCAACAGCGTCCTCGCCCTGCTGTTCTGCATTATTTTCCTTTCGAACTTTGGCTATGGCGCCTTCGATCCACTGGAGTCATTCTTCTACCGTGATGTTCTGCATGCCGGTGTCGAGTGGATGGGCTGGCTCTCGTCTGCCTGCGGCGTGGGCGCGGTGCTGGGCGCCGTGGTCGCGCTCCGCTTGCCGCCGCACCTGGTCAACCTTAAGACGCTGCTTGTGGCGCTTCTGTCCGTGGGCCTGGGAAGCCTGCTCTACGTGGGAACGCCGTACGTGGGCGTAGCCCTCGTCGGCCAGATTGCCCTGGGCGTGGCCTGGGGCGTCGTCAACCCGCTCCACAACACGATCGTGCAAACGACGGCCCCGCTCGAACAGCTCGGTCGCGTCAACTCGGTCATGGGCTTTGGCAACATGTTCGCCGGCGTGGCGCCGCTGGCGATTGCCCCGTGGCTGGCGGCGACGTTTGGCGTGCAGCAGACGCTCATCGGGGCGGGTATGGTCGTGACGGCGGTTCCCGCGGCACTGCTGCTGTTTGGACGCCGGCATTTGGATCGTGCCGCAAAGCAGTAAAAACCATCACAACATTCGATGAAAATCGCGATTTTGCCGAATAACGTCGAATGTTGTGATGGTTTGCGCCCCGGGTCACGCCATCCTGCGGATCCGGCCGCCACAAAGGGGCCAGGCACCTTTGTGGCGGTTTTTGCTATGGACGGTGCGGTTTCGCTGCAGAACCGCCAGCCCGCCGCCTGCCAACCGCCGCCCTCGTTACGTTTTCGCTGCATTTGGGTAAAGCGCCTGCTCCAAGCCGGCGTTGCCTTGTATACTAGAGCGGTTTAACTGTTATGCGGAAGGGAGCGCCTATGGCACTCAGCGAGAAAGACGTGCGCGGTATCGCCGAGTACGCAAAGATCGCACTGACCGATGACGAGCTCGCCCAGATGACGTCCTACATGAACGATGCCGTCCAGATGCTCGAGCCCGTCTTGCAATATGACTTGCCCGACGTGGAGCCCACGTTCCATCCCATCGGAAGCCTGTCCAACGTGATGGGTGATGACCTGCGCGAGCCCGAGCGCGACCTGCCGCTCGACGTCGCGCTCGAAAACGCCGGCAGCGCGCGCGACCGCTACTTCCGCGTGCCGTCCATTTTGGGAGAGGGGGAGAGCGAGTAATGGCGCAGAGCTTCGATTCCCTTACCGCTGTCCAGATTGCCACGGGCGTTGCCGCTGGCGACTTTACCGCTACCGAGGTGGCCCAGGCCTCCCTTGCCGCCATCGAGGCGCGCGAGGGCGGGGTCCAGGCATTCCTGCAGGTGGCGCCCGAGCTTGCGCTCGAGGCCGCCGCGCGCGTGGATGCCGATCGTGCCGCGGGCAAGCCGCTGCCCCCGCTCGCGGGCGTGCCGCTGGCCATCAAGGACAACATGAACCTTGTGGGCACGCGCACCACCTGCGCTTCCCGCATGCTCGAGAACTACCAGAGCGTCTATACCGCCACCTGCGTCCAGCGCATGCTCGATGCCGGCTGCCTGCCCATGGGCAAGGCCAACATGGACGAGTTTGCCTTTGGCAGCTCCACCGAGAGCTCGGCGTTCCACCGCACCAACAACCCCTGGGATACCGAGCGCGTGCCCGGCGGCTCCTCGGGCGGCTCCGCTGCCGCCGTCGCCGCGGGCGAGGTCGCGCTCTCGCTGGGCTCGGACACTGGCGGCTCCATTCGCCAGCCGGCGTCGCTGTGCGGCGTGGTGGGCTTTAAGCCCACGTATGGCGCCGTGAGCCGTTACGGCGTGGTCGCCTTTGGCTCGTCGCTCGACCAGGTGGGCCCCTTCGGCCGCACGGTCGAGGATGTCGCGCTGGCCATGAACGCGCTTACCGGCGCGGGCCACGATCCCTACGACTGCAACAGCCAGGATTGCGCCGTCGATTTTACCGAGCATCTCAACGACAGCATCGAGGGTAAGCGCGTGGGTATCATCCCCGCGTTTATGGAGGCCGAGGGCCTGACGTCCGAGGTCAAGGCCGCTGTTCAGCGCGCCGCCCAGGAGCTGCAGAACCAGGGCGCCGAGCTGGTCGAGGTCGACCTGCCGCACCTGGATGCCGCCATCGCCGCCTACTACGTCATCGGCCCGGCCGAGGCGTTCTCCAACCTGGCCCGCTTCGACGGTATTCGCTACGGCTATCAGGAGGAGGGCTGCGCCAACCTGTCCGACCAGAGCTCGCTGTCGCGCGCCCACGGCTTTGGCGCCGAGGCCAAGCGCCGTCAGATGCTCGGCGCCTACCTGCTGAGCTCGGGCGTGTACGACAAGTATTACTACGCTGCGCAAAAGGCCCGCACGCTCATCACGCAGGACTACGACACCGCGTATGCCAAGGTGGACACCATCCTCATGCCCGCCTCGCCGCGCACGGCCTTTAAGTTTGGCGAGATCAGCGACCCCACGCAGATGTACCTCTCCGACCTGTACACCATCTCGCTCAACATTTGCGGCAACGGTGGTATCTCGGTGCCGCTGGGCTTGGGCGAGGATACTCAGCTGCCCGTTTCTGCCCAGCTGGTGGGTCCGGCGTTTAAGGACCGTCAGCTGCTCACGTTTGCCCGCGCCCTGGAGCGCGGCTTTGCCGATGCCGCTACGGGTGCGCCCGCGCTTTCCGTCGCACCCGATTTTGCCGGGAAGGGAGGCGAGCTGTAATGAAGGAGCTTTCCGAGGTCCTGCAGGATTGGGAGGCCGTGATCGGCCTGGAGATTCATACCGAGCTCACCGCACTCGATACCAAGATGTTCTGCAACTGCAAGCTCAGCCACGATGACGAGCCCAACGCCAACGTGTGTCCGGTGTGCTTGGGCCTGCCCGGCGCCCTGCCGGTGCCCAACAAGCGCGCCATCGAGAGCATCGTTAAGGCCGGCCTCGCCACCAACTGCGAGATCCAGCGCCACTCGATGTTCTACCGCAAGCACTACTTCTATCCCGATATGGCCAAGAACTTCCAGACCACGCAGGGTCCGGTCGCCTTTGCCATGTACGGTCACCTGGACCTGGACGTGACTGGTCGCGGCGCTGCAGAGCGCCCCGATTGCGCGTTTGGCGAGGCCGAGGCCCAGAGCCTGGCGAGCGCCTCGGCCAACGCCGAGGGCCTGTCCACGTCCATGACGTCGACCATGCGCGAGGGCAATCAGCGCGCCGGCCATCTGGCCAGCTATGACGCGTCCAACCTGCAGATGCCCGAGCGTCGCGAGGACGGTTCCTACACGGTGCCCATCCGCATTCTGCGCATCCACATGGAGGAGGACGCTGCCAAGATGGTGCACGTGGGTGGTGCCGAGGGCCGCATTACCGCCGCTGCCGAGTCGCTCGTCGACTACAACCGCTGCGGCACGCCTTTGATCGAGCTCGTCACCGAGCCCGACTTGCGTACGCCTGAGGAGGCTCGCCTGTTTATGGAAAAGCTCCGTCGCATCTTTGTGACGCTGGGCATTTCGGACTGCTCCATGGAGAAGGGTTCCATGCGCTGCGACGGCAACGTGTCGCTGCGCCGCCGCGGCGAGACCAAGCTGGGCACCAAAACCGAGCTCAAGAACCTCAACTCGTTTAAGAGCCTGCACGACGGCCTTGCCTACGAGATTTGCCGCCAGGCCGAGGTGCTCGAGGAGGGCGGCATTATCTATCAGGAGACCCGCCACTGGGAGCCCAGCCGCAAGCGCACCGTGGTCATGCGTGTGAAGGAGACGGCCGACGACTATCGTCTGTTCCCCGACCCCGACTTGGCGCCGTTCGATCTGGACGACGAGTTCGTCGATCGCTGCCGAGGTGAGATTCCCGAGCTGCCCGATACCAAGCGCGCCCGTTTTGAGGCCGATTTTGGCATTAAGGCGGCCGATGCCGAGCAAATCGCCGGTGACCCGGAGTTTGCCGAGTTCTTTGAGGCCTCCGCTGCCGGTATGGCTGGCAAGGAGGCCCAGACGGTTGCAAACTTGCTGGTGAACGAGATGATCGCCTACCTTAAGGGCGCGGGCGTGTCGCTCGCCGAGTCCGGCATCGCGCCGGCTCAGGTGGCAGCGCTTGCCAAGCTGCTGGCGACCGATGCCATCAGCTCCAACCAGGCTCACGAAGTCTTTGAGGCCATGGCCCAGACCGGCGACGACCCCAACAAGATCGTCGACGAGCGCGGTATGCGTCAGGTGAGCGATGCCGGCGCGCTGCAGCCGATTGTGGACGAAGTGCTGGCAAACTGTGCCGAGCAGGCACAGCAGTATCGTGACGGCAACCAGAAGGTCATCGGCTTTTTGGTGGGCCAGTGCATGAAGGCGAGTCGCGGCAAGGGTAACCCAAAGCTCTTCAACGAGTTGCTGAGAACCTCGCTCTCGTAAGCGGGAACCGAGGGGCCGGGCGCAGGGCCTTGCCTCTCAATTTCGGACAGTCCTGACTCACGACGGAGGCGCCACTGGCGCCTCCTGTTCGTGCGGAACTCATTGAGAGGCAAGGCCCTGCGCCCGGCCCCTCGGTTCCGTGGCGACTCAGCCGTTCTGGTCAGTCGGGCTGAATGGAATTTGGTGAATGAGGGTGCCGTTGGCACCCTCATTTTTTTGTGGATGTGGCGCAGGGACGGTCCCTTGGTCACATTTTTGGGCTGTGGAAAGCGAAGCTTAATACTTTTCCCGAGAAGTGAACGACCTTATTTGGACCTCTGAAGCATCGACACTATTTGGACGCTGTTTCCTGCGGTTTTGCCGAGTTTTCCCTGCGGTTTTGTTACTAAAAAATGCGGATGCTTCAGGGGTCCGATTTTGCTCGTTCACTTCTCGGGAAAAGTATTAGACCTCGATTTGCTGGGACGGGGGAGAGTCTTTCTTGGATGCCGGAGATGTACGTTGCGGCAGACCGATTGTCGAAAGTCGGCCGGTCTGCACCCTAAGATTTCCAGAAAGTTAACCATTTTTGACCTTAATAGTTAGTACTACTTAACTATTATCCAAAAGTGTGCTCATGCAAACTTATTCACTCAGGTGCTGAGGCACCGTGCCGTGTCCAATGCGGCAAAAGGGAGAAGCGACATGAAGAAGCCGACGTTTAACACCCTGCTTGTCGGTGGCGGTTTTCTGCTTGGTACGGCTGGCATCAAGCTGCTCGCCAGCGCTCCGGTAAAGAATGCCTGCGTGCAGGGCATCGCGTGCGGCATGCTGCCGTCGAGTACATCGTGGCGCACGGCATCACTTCGTTAATCGAAGGGCGTCGCGCCATCATCGGTTCCGCGCACTTTGTATTTGAGGATGAGGGCGCGCAGCTCGAGTCCGACATTAAGGAGCAAATCGAGCCTCAGATGCAGGGCCTGTCGCCGCTGTATTTGGCGGTCGATGGCAAGGTCGTCGGCGTGCTCGGCATCGAGGACCCGCTCAAGCCTGGGGTCCGTGAGGTCATCGCCGACCTGCATGCTCTGGGCGTCAAGCGTGTCGTTATGTTCACAGGCGATTCCGAGCGCACGGCCGAGCGCATTGCGCGAGAGGCAGGGGTCGACGAGTTTAAGGCCAAGCTGCTGCCCGAGGACAAGTACGCGTATGTGGAGCGCATTAAGGGCGAGGGGCGCCACGTTGCCATGGTGGGCGACGGCGTCAACGATTCGTCGGCGCTCGGTTTGGCCGACGTGGGGCTTGCAATGGGTGGCGGAAGCGACATCGCCAAGGAGGTCGCCGATATCATCCTGACCGATACGGATCTTGCTGCGATCGTGCGCCTGCGCCGTATGAGCCAGGGCCTCGTTGATCGTCTGACGAGCTCCTACTCTAAGGTGATGCTCACCAACTCGGCGCTCTTGGCACTGGGCATTACCGGCGCGATTGCCTCGCAGGCATCGTCGCTGCTGCACAACGGCTCGACGATCGCCTACAGCCTGAGCAACGCGAAGGCTTACCTGCGTTAGCAGACGTGTTTGCCCACGTTATCTGGCCTGCGCCCAGACGGCACCGGTGTCGTCCGGGCGCAGGCCTTTTGCATTTGATCCCAATTGATAGCGTCTCTATAAAGTGTTGCTATCGAGGCTAGCAATTGAAGGGAGCGAGATCGACGTGGGTGCTGCTAGCGGCATGGCGCAGGTGAACGTTCGCGTGGATCGCCAGGTCAAGAACCGTGCCGAGGAGGCGCTGCGGCTTTCGGGCGGGTCACTGTCCGAGCTCATCAAAAAGGTGGTGGCCAAGGTAGCGCAGGGTGGCGGTTCGTGCGAAGAGGTGTTGTCGGCCGTTGACGACCAACCGCCTAGTGCTGGTGGCACCTCGCCGTTTGTCGCATCATGGGCGGCGGCGGATCAGCTTTACGCGGACCTGGGCATCGATACATCATCTGCGTCTGATGACCGCAGCTGGGACACAATCTATTCCGAAGCCATGGATGAGCATTATCGCCAAAAGGGGATGATCCTGTGAGTGGAGGCCCCCTTAAGATTATGGTGGACGCCAACGTATGGGTCGATTCGTTTTGCGCCGAGCATACCGAGTCGCTTGCCGCGCGCGTTTATTGGGCAGGCGACGGAGACGGGGGCGTTGCTGTTCTTTCCGGTGCATATCGCCAAGGACGTGCTGTACGTTGTCCAACATGAGCTGAAGCGTAGCGTTCTTGCCGGCGGGGGAGCGCTCGACGAGGCATCTGTCCGTGCAATTGGCGATGCGGCGTTGGCGTTTGTTCGGAACATGACCGAAAACGCCACGGCCGTGGGCGCTGATGCATCCGATCTGTGGCTAGCCGACAAATACTTAGCGCTCCATCGCGATTACGAGGACAACTTGGTGTTCGCCGCGTGCAAGCGCGCGCAGATCGATTACTTGGTGATCAACAATCGCAAGCTGCTCGAACATGCCGATCTTGCAGCAAAGACCCCGCGCCAAATGATGCCGATTCTAGCTTTGGCCGAACGTGGTGGCGCGGCTATCGGTTAACGCGAACTGTTTGCGTGGCCTTCGGAACGTCGGCGCTCAGAAGACCACGCATCCTTTAATTACAAAAGCGCTGCCTTGATGACGGGAGCTTCGACGAGCTTCTCGGCGGCCTTTTCGTCGGAATCGTTTAGTGCTGCTAGACTGCGGTAGACCCACTCGTTGACCTGGGTGTTCTTGACGCCTGCGGTCTGCATAAGGGCGCCTACCTCGCGGATTGCTGCGAGCAGATTGGCTTTGGGACCTGCGAGCTCGACCTCGATTCCGTGGTAGGCGGCCACGCCGCGGTTCTCGCTCACGTGGTCGATAAAGCCCGCGACGGTCTCAAACTGCTGGGCGAGAGCTGCATCATCGTCAGCGTCCAGCGCAACAAGGGCGTTCGATACCGTGAGGGCGGGATGTCCACAGGGGACAAAGCCTTCGATGACATCCATGGCTTCGGTAATGGTCGAGCCCAGGCCCGCGAGGGCATTGATGAGTTGCTGCTTGGTATCCATAACGGTCCTTTCGACGGGTCAATTTTGCTTGGCGAAAATATACGTGACGTGTTCAGTGGCAAAAATGCGAAGTATGGCGCACATTAGGGTCTTCACAGCTCGTGCATAGAGCAGCTGTCTGCCTTTAGAACGTGGTAAGATAGCTATCCACGAGCGGGGTTTACCCCGCGTGTTCCTTGAAAAGTCGACGGTTATCGGGTGTTTGCAGGCCCGATACCATCCAGACTTTCCCAACATTCGGGGGCGACTGGTTTCGACACGATAGCTCTGAGAGAGGAAGCAAGCCGAGGTCTCCTCGCCTCGTTAAACAGGGGTACCGTCAAATTGAATTGACAACAACTCTTCTTTTGAGCCTATGGCTCTCGCTGCTTAGTTTATAGCGGCGCGTCAACCCGGTGATTTCCCCGACACCGGCGCGACGTCATGTTAGGGGAATGCTCCCGCGCACGTAATCGGTATGGCGCGGGCTAAGACCGAACCGGTTGGGATGCCGCGAGCGTGTCGCTGCGCGCAAAGCGTCCGAGACTAAACCAGCGACTGAGCTTGGAGATGCCAATCAGGGGGCTTTCGTGGACCGGAGTTCGATTCTCCGCGCCTCCACCAATAGCTACAGGCAGGTAGGTAAACGCACCTACCTGCTTTTTTATTACTTATAGATACCGCGGAGAATCGAACTCTATGCAGGGCGCGGGCGTAAAGAAAACGCGTAAGCGTTTTTAGCCCGCGGGCGAGGACGCCGGCAGGCGGCCGAAGCCGGTGCGGATTTGCG
>NZ_JBQHQF010000027.1:0-27158 GCF_052067635.1 Collinsella sp. HCP3S3_E5
CGATACAATACGGAGAGGCGCAGCGATGCGCTCGGCGGCCGCACGCCGGCCGAGTTCCGCGCCGCGCTGGGAAGGGCCGCGTAACGGTCCAAGAAATCGTCCGCAGTCCCGGGCTTCAAGCGGAAAGCCTGTCCCATTTCTCAGAGAGCGCCAAACTAAAATTCGCCAAACGCCAGCTCGGCGCCCTGTCCCACTTAGGCGCCAATCGCACGACGATACTCTGCCATTACCTGCGCATCGGCAGCTGCGGGGTCGGCAAAATAGCGCCAGTCATAGGTCTCGGCCGAAACAACTCCGCGATAGCCGCGCGCCACCAGCCTATCCAGGTCGGCGTGCATATCGCGGTCGCCGTCACCCCAGGCAAGATGCGTCGTGCCATCTGCCGCAACATCGACAAAATGCACGTGGGCGACATCATCGCCAAGCAGATCGAAATAATCGTCGATGGTATCCCCCGCCACCGCCATGGCGCCCATATCCAGACACGCCTTAAGTGCTGGATGATCAACTGCCTCGATCATGCGTTTCGTGTCGGCCGCCGAGTTCACGATCATCGACTCAACCGGCTGTAGGGCCTCGAGTACCAGTCGCACGCCGTGCTCTCCCGCATGCTCGGCAATTGCACGCAGCATCGAGGTGCTGCGACCCCACGCATCCTCGATCGGTTCGTTCAAAAATGCCCAGCCACTCGAGACCGTGACCTGCTCGGCTCCAAGTTCCGCCGCGATATCCACAACGTTTTTAAAGTACGCGAGCGTGCGGGCACGTGCCTCATTCCCGCGCGCTGCGATATTCCACGGCTTGGGGTTGTTCTGTTCGGGACAAAGCCCCACAATCCGAACCCCATACCGCTGTGACAGCCCCCGCACCTGCTCGAGCGAATCGTATCCATGGCAATCGACATACAGATGCATCGCCCCGGTCCAAAGCTCGCAACACGTGTAGCCCGAGGCCGCTGCCGAAGAAAAGAACTCCTCAAGGTCAAAATAACGATGGCTGATATTCATGGCGGCAAGCTGGGGATAGCTCATAATTACTCTCCAACCCAAGCGAGGCCCCGTTCCATATAGGAGCGAGGCCCAATTACACAAACGTTATTTGCTCTTAGTAGTCGAACTGGTGATAGTAGCGACGGTAGTTGAGGTTGTGCTTGGTGACCGTCTCGTAGTAAGCGGCAAGGCGATCGGTGATCAGCGAGGAGAGGATCCACGGAGACACGATGACGCGGAACTCGTCGTCAAGGCCGGGGATCGCGAACTCGGCGGTGTCGATGACGTTGATGTCGGTGTCGCCGGTCACGCCGCGGGTCAGGAAGGCGCGGACGCGCTCGTCGAGCTTGCGGTTCTCGTCCTCGCCCATGAACAGGAACACGGGGACGCCGGGCTCCACGAGCTCGAGGGTGCCGTGGAAGAAGTCGGCCGAGGTGATGTAGCGGGTGCGCTTCCACTGCATCTCCTCCAGGATGCACATCGAGAAGAGGATGGTCTCGCCCCACAGGGCGCCGGAGCCGATGAACATGGTGTAGGGGGCCAGGGCGTACTTCTTGGCGAGCTCCTCGGCGCGCGGCTCGAAGCGCTTGCGGATGTCGAGCATGTCCTTCCAGATGTCCTTGGTCTGCTCGATGAACAGGTCGAACTTGGGGAAGCAGCCGCGGCGGTTGAGCAGGCGCAGGCCGAAGCAGTCGGCGAGGTAGTAGCCCTTCTCGCAGCCGCCCGAACCATGGTCGGAAGCCATGGCGACGCAGTTCTCGGCGCCGACGGCCTGGCCGATGGGGCCCTCGGGCTTGGTCATGGCGTAGACGCGCACGCCCATGTCCTTCATCTTCTTGACGGCCTCGAGGACCTCGGGGGTGGTGCCGGACTCGGAGGCGGTGAGCACGACGGACTTCTCGGTCATGCGCTTGTGGCCGGAGACGTTCCACTCGGCGGCGTGGATCAGGTAGACCTCGAGGTCGCGGTCGCCGAACTTGTTCATGAGGTACTCGAGCTGCATGAGCTCGTCCCAGGTGCCGCCGACGCCCATCAGGAACACGGCGTCGTAGCCCTCGTCGGCGACCTTGTCGGCGAGCGCGGTCATCTTCTTGCCGGTCTCGTAGAGCGCCTTGCCGTCCTCGAGGTAGCCCTCCTGGTCGAAATGCATGATCTCGATCTTCTCGGTTTCCTTCATGGCTTTTCCTTTCTGTCCTGCACGCAACTCTATACATCGCGTTTATTTTCGATACCAATTATAGACATACACCTAACGTGTTTTTAATACCACTTATCAATCTGTTCCAATCATCGGTGAACGGTCGAAATTCTCTGGTGAGTGGTATTAAATTAGAATTGAATGTATAGCTAACGCCTCTGGCGCCTCCCTTGTGTGACAAAGAACAGCGTTCCTACCAGCGCAATAATGGTCGATGCCCCAAACAGTACCGTCTGGACACCCAAAGCCTCCGCCAAAAACGGAGCCGCCAGCAGCGGCAGCACGCCGGCGCTCATCAGGCCAAAACGCACAAAGCCGGTAATGCGCCCCAGGTATTTGATGTCAGCGCGCTCCTGAATCAAGATCATCTGCAGCGGTTCCAGGAATCCCCAAGCCAGACCGTTAATCGCCTGACCGATAATCGCGACCCCCAGCATATCGGTGCCCACGTACACCATGGACCCAATGCCCACGGCCATGAGCGCGCCGAGCAGCAATCGCAAGTTGACATGGCGGGCAGAAAGCTTGGTCAGGATGAACGCGCCCACCGAGGAAGTGAGGCCCACGACCGAGGACAGCCAGCCCAGCCAGACGATATCCACGTTGAGCACATCGCGATAGAACAACGACTCCAGCGAATCGAACGCGCCAAACGCAAAGAAGCCCAGAAAGCCCGAGATAAAGATAAGGCGCAGGTCGTGGTCGCGAAACGTAAGTCGCGCGCCCTCGGCCATGCCGCCCAGAATGCCGCCCTTCGGCTTCTCCCCTTTTGCGGGAGCAACACACTCGTGACAGCCCAAGGAGAGCACGGCCGCCACACCCATCATGCCCGCCATGAGCAGATAGACCGATTGCGTGGCAAAACAGCTCACGATGGCACCACCGAGCAGCGGGCCAGCGGTATAGGCGATATTGCTGTAGAACACCATGAGACCGTTCACGCGGGTACGGCCCTCGGTGGTCGACTCCAGGTATCCCGGAAACGCATGCGTACAGGTGTTGATAAAGCCGCCCGCAAGCCCCAAGACGCACGCGGCAAACACAAGCCCGTGGACAGACAACGGCGCCAACCCCACGCCAAGCGATAGCACCGCCGTAATCATGCACGTCACAAACGACGTCCGGCGCGGTCCAAAGCGGTCGATGACCGAGCCCGACACCATATTGCCCGCCGACGTCATAAGATTGCGTACGAGCGTAATGGCAGCAACCAAAAAGGCCGTGCCAGCCAAATCATACGTCGCCGCGCCGATAAGCCCTAAAAAGTACACCGCGTTGTTGGCGCACCATTGCAGGGACTCAATAAGAATCAGCCTGACCTCTGCCGGCGTCAGACGCATTGCTTCGCGATCCCTCGCGAACATACGAACTCCTTCTATACAAAAAGGGGATGGAGGGCATAGGCCCGCTCCATCCCCTTACCAGTTTGCAATGACAGTCTATGCAGCCGGGCCCTTACGCCAGCACGCCGAAGAACGCGCCGACGATGCCCACGACCATGGTGGCCACGATCAGCACCATGGGGTTGATCTTCTTGGACAGCAGCCAGTAGTACAGCCAGAAGGCGATCATGCCGAGCATGCCGGGCATGATGCCGTCCAGGATGTCCTGGAGGGTCTGGGCGTCCTCGCCCGAGCCGATGGCCACCGGGATGCTGGCCCAGAACATGTCCTTGCACATGGCGCCCACGACCATGACGCCCACGATTCCCACGCAGGTCATGATCTTCTGCATGAGGCCGGTCCTCTGGGCCTCGTCCAGGAAGCCCACGCCCAGCTCGTAGCCCTTGACGGCGCCCCAGACGCGCAGCGCGAAGCCGGGGACGTTGTAGATGAGCAGGAAGGCGATGGGGCCGAAGGGGTTGCCGGCCTGGCACAGGCTGATGCCCACCGCGGCGGCGACCACGCGCAGCGTCGACAGGAAGATGGAGTCGCCGATGCCGGACAGCGGGCCCATGAGGGCGGCCTTGACGTCGTTGACGCTCTCGGGCTCGATCTCGCCGCGGGCGACCTTCTCCTCCATGGCCATCGCGATGCCGCCGACGAACGGGGCGAACTGGACGGTGATGTTGAAGAACGCGCAGTGGCGGTGCAGGGCCTCGGCGTAGTCGTCGGGGCGGCCGGCGTAGATCTTCTTGAGCATGTTGGCGACCATCAGGCAGAAGGCGATGTTCATCTGCTTGTAGTAGGTCCAGGAGAACTCCATGCCCAGGGCGCCGGTGTTGACGGCGCTCTTGACGAGGTCGGAGCGCGTGATCTTGTTCTCGGGACTAGAAGTCATCGTCCTCATCCCCTTCCGCGGAGAGCTGGGGCTGGGCTCCGCCCAGGCCGAGCAGGTCGAACTTGTCGATGCCGATGATGATGGCGATCAGGGCGACGCCCAGGACGGGCACGTTGGCGTAGGAGCACAGCAGGAAGCCCAGGAAGTAGAAGGGCACGAGCTGCTTGGTGAGCACCAGGCGGCCGAGCATGGCGAAGCCCATGGCAGGCAGGATGTTGGCGGCAACGCCGCAACCGTCGATGATGAAGGGCGGGATGAAGTCGAGCAGGCCCTGGATGGCGTCGGAACCCAAATAGAAGGCGCCGCCGCACAGCAGGAAGTACTCGACGCAGCCCCAGATTCCAATTCCCCAATGAACGGCGTAGATGCCTTTGAGGTTTCCCTTGAGGGCGAACTTGTCTGCCATATCGACAAACACAGGGAACAAGGCATTGGTAATGTTGCCGATCGTCAGTGCAAGGACGGCGATGGGCATGGCGAGCGCGATGGCCGTCTCGGTACCCTGACCGAGCTGAATGGCAAACGCGCAGGCGAGCACGCCGCCGACGGTTTCGTTAGGCGGCACGTAGGCGCCGATGGAGATCGAGCCCATGAACAGCAACTCCAGGCTGGCGCCAACGGCAAGGCCAGTCTGCAGGTCCCCCAGCACCAGGCCCACGAGCGGGCACAGGACGATGGGGCGGAACGCGTAGAGGGTGCCGAGCTGGTAGTCGAGGCATCCAAACGCTCCGACTAAGCCGACGAGTATTGCTTGGACAAGCATAATTCCTCCCAATAAGGAATCTCGAACCGTCGTCACTCCCGTCGCGCGCGTTGTTGATATCAATTCCGGGAGTTCGATTCCACGGCTCGAAGCGTACCTGGTGTGCTGCTAACACCCATGCCAGGCACAAATGATTTGATACCAATTATAGGTATGCAGGTTCTTACTATTTAATACCACTCGCTCAGCGGAGTGTTTTTTACCGTAAACGGCAGACGTATCCCGTTAGGCGCGCTCTTTGTTTCGATGGAGGACAAGCGTCACCAGAAAGCCATCGCCAAAGGCATCGGATGCCAAGTTGGCCATAATCACCAAAACGATAATCGCTGCGCCCAAAAACTCGTTCCAGCGAAAGACCTCGCCAAAGAGGAGCGCCGACCAGCAGGGAGCGAGCACGACCTCACTCATGCAAACCAAGTTGGCCGCAAACGCGTTGGTGCGCGCAATCCCCTTGGCATACAGCACACTCGCAAGGCCGCTGCAAAAAAGGCCATGCACCAGCATAAGCCCCCACTCAAAGGGTTTCACGGAGCCTAGGTCGCCGGCAAAATAGACGATCGGAAGTATCGAGATGCCGCAGGAGATGAGCGAGGACACCATAGGCGACGCATCGGGGCGAGAGTTTAAAAAGAAACACAGCCCAAAGGTGGCGCCCGAAATGACGGCAAGCAGATTTCCGAGCATGCCCTCGGCACTCAAATCGCCTAAAAAGAAAAGTCCCATACCCGTAAAAGCAACCACCACGGAGGCAATCTTCGCAGGCGAGGGCAACGTGCGAGTTGCGAGCGATTGATACACGATAACGAAAATCATCGAGGTGTACTGCAGAACGATCGCGTTGCCGACCGTCGTGAGCTGGTTGGCAAAGTTAAACGTGGTGCCCGTCACGAAGTTGCAGACGGCCACAAGGACAATAAGGCGGCTGACGCGGAAGACGGGCCTGCCGACGAGCAGGATAAAGAGCGCCATAAATATTGCCGTGACGGCACCGATCAAAAGAGCTGACTGCGAATTGGCGCGAACGAGGATGCCGATAAAACTCCACAAGAGCGCCGTGCCAAATAGATACATCGCCCCGCTCACGCCACTATCGGGTGGATTGTCAGATCGAATCACGAAGCACCTCCAGCTAGCTTTCGGTAATAAAAAACGGCGACCGCAATGGGTCGCCGTTTCCCTTGGGGGCAGAATAGAACGCAGGGCCCTTACGCCAGCACGCCGAAGAACGCGCCGACGATGCCCACGACCATGGTGGCCACGATCAGCACCATGGGGTTGATCTTCTTGGACAGCAGCCAGTAGTACAGCCAGAAGGCGATCATGCCGAGCATGCCGGGCATGATGCCGTCCAGGATGTCCTGGAGGGTCTGGGCGTCCTCGCCCGAGCCGATGGCCACCGGGATGCTGGCCCAGAACATGTCCTTGCACATGGCGCCCACGACCATGACGCCCACGATTCCCACGCAGGTCATGATCTTCTGCATGAGGCCGGTCCTCTGGGCCTCGTCCAGGAAGCCCACGCCCAGCTCGTAGCCCTTGACGGCGCCCCAGACGCGCAGCGCGAAGCCGGGGACGTTGTAGATGAGCAGGAAGGCGATGGGGCCGAAGGGGTTGCCGGCCTGGCACAGGCTGATGCCCACCGCGGCGGCGACCACGCGCAGCGTCGACAGGAAGATGGAGTCGCCGATGCCGGACAGCGGGCCCATGAGGGCGGCCTTGACGTCGTTGACGCTCTCGGGCTCGATCTCGCCGCGGGCGACCTTCTCCTCCATGGCCATCGCGATGCCGCCGACGAACGGGGCGAACTGGACGGTGATGTTGAAGAACGCGCAGTGGCGGTGCAGGGCCTCGGCGTAGTCGTCGGGGCGGCCGGCGTAGATCTTCTTGAGCATGTTGGCGACCATCAGGCAGAAGGCGATGTTCATCTGCTTGTAGTAGGTCCAGGAGAACTCCATGCCCAGGGCGCCGGTGTTGACGGCGCTCTTGACGAGGTCGGAGCGCGTGATCTTGTTCTCGGGACTAGAAGTCATCGTCCTCATCCCCTTCCGCGGAGAGCTGGGGCTGGGCTCCGCCCAGGCCGAGCAGGTCGAACTTGTCGATGCCGATGATGATGGCGATCAGGGCGACGCCCAGGACGGGCACGTTGGCGTAGGAGCACAGCAGGAAGCCCAGGAAGTAGAAGGGCACGAGCTGCTTGGTGAGCACCAGGCGGCCGAGCATGGCGAAGCCCATGGCAGGCAGGATGTTGGCGGCAACGCCAAAGCCAGCAAGGACAAAGTCGGGGATAAAGTCGAGCACGCCCTGGATAGCGTCAGCACCCAGATAGAACGACAGCGAGCACAACAGGAACGCCATGATGATACCGGTGGAACCGATCAGGAAGTGCATCGCATAGACGCCCTTAAGGTTGCCCCGGGCAGAGAAAACATCGGCGCGGTCAACCAAAATCGGCAGGGCGGCGTTGAGGATGTTCTTGATGGCAAGGCACAGCGTGGCGATGGGCATAGCGAGCGCGATGGCTGCCTCGGTGCTCTGGCCCAGCTGGATAGCGAAGGCACAGGCGAGCACGCCGCCGATCGTCTCATCGGGCGGCACGTAGGCACCGATGGAGATCGAGCCCATGAACAGCAGCTCCAGGCTCGCACCGATCGCGAGGCCGGACTGCAGGTCCCCCAGCACCAGGCCCACGAGCGGGCACAGGACGATGGGGCGGAACGCATAGAGCGTACCGAGCTGGTAGTCGAACTTACCAAACGCGGCGATAAGTCCGATGAGGATTGCTTGGGTAAGCATACATCCCCCTTTCCTAATAGGACACTACGAAGAACCCGCAGGCTCTTCGAAATTAAACGCCTAGAGCACGCTTGCGCAGTCGACCTTGGGGTCGTCGGCCAGAGGACGAATCTCGACCTCGACGCCGCGGCTCAGCATCTCGCGCACATCGGCTTCCTCGGCCGCAGTCAGGAAGATCTGACGAGAGACCTGACGAGCATCGGGGCGCTTCTCGTCCTTGGGCTTGGTGTTGCCCAGGTTGACCGACTTGATCTGCGGGCAGCCCTCAACAAGCTGCTTTG
The DNA here is from genome assembly GCF_052067635.1 of Collinsella sp. HCP3S3_E5. Taxonomy (NCBI): domain Bacteria; kingdom Bacillati; phylum Actinomycetota; class Coriobacteriia; order Coriobacteriales; family Coriobacteriaceae; genus Collinsella; species Collinsella sp. HCP3S3_E5. The sequence goes on from NZ_JBQHQF010000027.1 coordinate 8,305, forward strand.
CCTCAGCGATGGTGGCGACGCAGATAATCATCTTGTATTTGTCAGTCACACCCGAGTTAATGGCCTCGATGGCATTCGCCATATCCTTGATGACGAGCTTGCAGCCGGCAGGCTTGCCCATCTTGAGCGTCGTCTTCCACACCGGGTCGTTAGCGACCTTATCGCCCACGCAGAAGATGCAATTGGAGCCGAGGCCCTGAACCCAAGAGACCGCGACCTGGCCATGAAGCAGGCGATGGTCGACGCGAAGTAGCTGAATCATAATGTGACCCCCCAAAGGTCTTGTGCCGTCTTACGGCGTGTCAGTAGGTGCTGCGGATTAGAACTCTTCTTCCTCGTCGTCATCGACCAAAAGATCGTTGACAAACTTCACGCGCGTATCGTCCGCAGCGACGATGGTGCGAATCGTCTCTTCAACCGGCACCGACTCGTCAGAGAACAGCAGCTGAATGAGCAGAGGAAGGTTCATGTTGGTAACGAGGTACGTGCGGGGGCGCGTCTGGACGATCTTGGTGAACTCGTTGTTGACGCTGCCGCCAAAGAGGTCGGTGCACACGACGACATCATCGTCGGCAGCCATGCCTGCCAGCAGTTTTTGGGCCTCCTCGGCCACGTCCATGCGGTCATCGACGAACATCGAAAGATCGTGGACGTTGTCGCGAGCGCCCGAGAGCAGCTCGATGCTCTCCTTGATGCCGGTAGCGAAGTGCGCATGGCTGGCGATGATGTACTGTCTCATTCTGTGTTCCTCTCAATAGCCCGGCGCGTTCCCGCACCCGTTTTCTTTAGTAGTCGAACTGGTGATAGTAGCGACGATACTTGAGGTTGTGCTTGGTGACCGTCTCGTAGTAGCGAGCCAGGCGGTCGGTAACGAGCACCGTCAGAATCCACGGGGACACGATGACGCGGAACTCGTCGTCAAGGCCGGGGATCGCGAACTCGGCGGTGTCGATGACGTTGACGTCGGTGTCGCCGGTCACGCCGCGGGTCAGGAAGGCGCGGACGCGCTCGTCGAGCTTGCGGTTCTCGTCCTCGCCCATGAACAGGAAGACCGGGACGCCGGGCTCCACGAGCTCGAGGGTGCCGTGGAAGAAGTCGGCCGAGGTGATGTAGCGGGTGCGCTTCCACTGCATCTCCTCCAGGATGCACATCGAGAAGAGGATGGTCTCGCCCCACAGGGCGCCGGAGCCGATGAACATGGTGTAGGGGGCCAGGGCGTACTTCTTGGCGAGCTCCTCGGCGCGCGGCTCGAAGCGCTTGCGGATGTCGAGCATGTCCTTCCAGATGTCCTTGGTCTGCTCGATGAACAGGTCGAACTTGGGGAAGCAGCCGCGGCGGTTGAGCAGGCGCAGGCCGAAGCAGTCGGCGAGGTAGTAGCCCTTCTCGCAGCCGCCCGAACCATGGTCGGAAGCCATGGCGACGCAGTTCTCGGCGCCGACGGCCTGGCCGATCGGGCCCTCGGGCTTGGTCATGGCGTAGACGCGCACGCCCATGCCCTTCATCTTCTTGACGGCCTCGAGGACCTCGGGGGTGGTGCCGGACTCGGAGGCGGTGAGCACGACGGACTTCTCGGTCATGCGCTTGTGGCCGGAGACGTTCCACTCGGCGGCGTGGATCAGGTAGACCTCGAGGTCGCGGTCGCCGAACTTGTTCATGAGGTACTCGAGCTGCATGAGCTCGTCCCAGGTGCCGCCGACGCCCATCAGGAACACGGCGTCGTAGCCCTCGTCGGCGACCTTGTCGGCGAGCGCGGTCATCTTCTTGCCGGTCTCGTAGAGCGCCTTGCCGTCCTCGAGGTAGCCCTCCTGGTCGAAATGCATGATCTCGATCTTCTCGGTTTCCTTCATTTGTCTCTCCTTTCTGGGGTTGTCTTCACATCCCCCATGCCAACGGGCATCAAAACCCGCTTACATTCCGTAACACTCAGCCGCTTTGGCCTTAAGCGCATTGACTGACTCTTCGTAGCCCTCTGCCTTGACCTCCATTTGCTTGGAGACGGCATCGAGATACGGGTGCACGTCCCATGACTTCAGACGCTCGGCGATCATTGCCGCAATCGTCTGGAAGAACACAAGATTGGGAATTGCGCTGAGCAGCGGAGCCACCTGAGGCACCACAACCTCGTGAGCCTTACCCTTGGGATGGGCCGTGAGCAGCACCGTTTTTGCCGTAACGTTCGATAGCGCATCGGCGATATTCGCAAGACGCTCCGACCCCTGCGGATCGTCGACGATAAACACCAGATAGCCCGGAACAATCTGCATCTCGGGACCGTGGACGAACTCCTCGCCTTCGTGGTGCATGGCAGGAATCTTGATGGTCTCGCTCAGCTTGAGCGCCGCCTCCTCGGCAACACCGTAGTTGGGTCCGTTGCCGACGACCATGGCGGGCGTGTGCTCAGAAAGATCGAGCATGTGGTCTTGGACATATGCCTCGGCGGTCTTGCACATCACGGCATTGGCATGGATAGCCTCGCGCAGGTCGTCAAGACGCTGGGCAACGCCCTTGGCGTCAATCGTTCCGCGCGCCTGACCGCCGTAAATACCAAAGAGCACCAGGTACTCAACGAGAACCTCAACGCCCAGAGTCACAAAGTCCACCGACTCGACGCCCACACCGTAGTCAAGAACGATGTCAGTGTGCTCCTTGATGGGTGCCTCGACGTTTGCCGTGAGCGCAACTGCAGCCATATCGTGCGCGCACATGTAATCGAGCGCCGCAATCGTATTGGTTGAATAGCCGCTCTGCGAGACGGCGATGTTGAGCGCATGCTGTGGATAGGTGTGTTCAAAATCGACGAAGGCCTCGGGCGTCACAACGGACACCTGCATCTGCAGCGCATCTTGCAGGTAATCGCGGGCGCAATCCGCAGCATGGCGCGACGAACCCGAAGCAACGATGCGCAGCGCGTCAAAAGAACCGGACTGGAAAATATCAACGAGCTGCGCTACCAGCTCAGACGAACGCTCGAGGTTCTCTCCCATACGCACATGGGCAAGCTGAACGTAATCGAGCATCTTCATCGTCTCACCTCGTAACAAATCATTAGTATTTGATACCAATCACAGTTACAGGTTACGGCTTTTTGATACCTCTTTGTCGATTAATTTATCCCCTTCGGCGAACGGTCGATTTTGAGCCATGTAAGGTTGTATATACAGTCGGTCAAATTGCCCAAACAGACCGGCTGTTACCGCGCGCGATGCAAAGCCCCAGCTAGTACGTATAGGTGTAGCCGCCCGCATCGCCACGATTGAAGGACTTTACATACTCGATAGCCTGACCGCTCGCGTCATAGCTCACGCATTCCAAAAGCAAAACAAGATCCCCTTGTTCCAAGCCAAGCAAGCCCGCGTCGCGTGCGCCCACCGCCTCGATATCGAGCTTCTCCTGAGCCATGACCGGCTTTCGGCCTAGCATCTCATAGGTCTCGTACAAGCTGAAGACCGACACGTCAATATCTTCGATTGTGGGAAACAGCCGGCACGGGATGAACGCCATCTCAATCGATACGGGATCGCCGTTGACGCAGTTCAAACGCCGAATCGAATACAACAAATCGTCCTCGGCAATGCCAAACAGGTTGGCATAATATGGGCCCGCATAACGCTTGGAACGCGCGAGGATACGGACGGACGGCTCGCCGCCCGAAGCACGAACCGACTCGCGAAAGCCTCCTGTTCGCTCGTAGGCAACGGGTACTTTCTGCGCCACAAACGCGCCCTTTCCGCGGACGCGTCGAATCTGCCCGCGCCGAACCAGCTCATCGACAGCGCTTCGGATGGTCAAGCGTGTCGTACCAAATTCCTCGGCGAGGTCTTTTTCGGACGGAATCATGGAACCCGTGGGATATATACCGCGCTCGATACGTTCCTCGATGCGGCGTCGAATGCGCATATAAACCGGGGTGGCATCTACTGTTTCAGCCATTGTTCACCTGCCACGCTTCTCATTCCGTTCTTTTCGCCGTTATCGGCAAAGCGGAACTTTGTGGGCAAAATCACCGATTTGCAATGCTCCACAAAACGCATGTCCTTATCGAATTCGATCGAGCTCTCATAGAACACCGGCGTTCCCTCTTCTTGCTGGAGCAGCTCGGCCTCCTCGACGTTCAAACGCGAGATGGAGATATGCTCACGTCCATGCTCAACACGCACGCCACCTTCTTTGAGCAAGACATCGTAAAGGCTCTCGCACTCAAAATCGTGCTCGGTAAGCGATGGGCACAGGGACAGGTTAACGTGAGCCGTCTCGATTGACGCCGGCTCGCCCTCAATAAGTCGAACGCGCTGCATGCGGAGCAAAGGAGCGCCTACAGACACCCCAAGCTTGTCGGCAAGCGCCTCATCCGCCTCGATGGTCCCGGTGGAAACCAGACGAGAAGAGGGGTGCAGGCCGGCAGTCCGCACAGCATCGGAGAAGTTATACGTTTCCTGGAAGATGTTCAGCGGCTTGGGAGGACACACATACGTACCCGATCCGCGACGGCTCTCGAGCGTTCCACAAGAGATGAGCCGCGTGATACCGGCGCGCAACGCTGTACGCGAAACGCCGATCTCTTCGCACAGCACGCGCTCGGCCGGCAGGCGATCGCCGCCGGCAAGCTGGTGGTGCTGGATATACCAAAGAATTCCCTCAACAGCACGATCTTTGGGGGGAATTGCATAAGATTCGCCTGCCATTGCACAGACTCCTCATTCAGAAACGTATGCCGCCAAAATTAGACCAGCCCTCCCATGGCATCAAATTCGGCCTTGATCTTCTCGGCAACATTCCGATACGACTTATATAGACTTGAATCGCGTTTGACTTCGTCGGTCATAACGGGAATCTCTAATTTGGAAACCTCGTCTTTTCCCGTCTGAACCGCCACAACAACGCCCATACCAAGACACATATTACGCTTGGCAGCGTTTATTTTCGCCGCCTTGGCAGGATTTGCCAGGATACGCTGGGCAAATTCCTGTTTTGAGACCACTTCCTCGGCCTCCGGATCGCCCGCCTCGGCCACTTCGCACTGCAAAACGTCCGCATAGTCAAAAATCTTCGGCTCGCCGCCGCGCTGATGCACGGCCCACTTGCGACGCGTGGCATCCTGGTAGATAGCCGGCAAAAACGTAAACCGCGGCGGGTCCAAAATCGTATCCGTGATGGTAAACACATCGGGATCAAAGGCATCCTGCGGGTTTTTCTTCTTGAACAGCCCCATATCAGCCTCCCGTACTAGTATTAAACAACTCAAGTTGAATATAGCACCAATTTCAAGCCGCCGCTTTACTGCATCGGTGCGTGGTGTCTATGGCTCGCCCAGCGGAAAAGTTCACGGACGAGGACGGGGGCGGGGGCGGGGGGGGGGGGGGGGGGGGGGGGGGGGGGGGGGGGGGTGGGGGGGGGGTGGGGGGCCTCCGCCCCCCCCCCCCCCCCCCCCCCCCCCCCCCCCCCCCCCCCCCCCCCCCCCGGCAATGCAATCTTGGCTGACCATAGTTAGATGCACGGCTTCTAAGGCAGCGTAAGCAAGGTCCCCATTACATAAAAAAATCAGCCCCCGCATATCGAAACGGTCGAGAGGGCCGCCTCCGGGCGGGTTGCCTTGCTCCGGGAAGTTCGCGAAGCCCACTTCCCGGAGCAAGGCAACCCGCCCAGAGCAGGCCCCAGCGCGAGACCGTCCCGGATGCTATTCGTTGTCGCCGGCAGTTAGCTGCGTTGCGGAGAGTACGCCGTCAGCAGCGGTTGCGGCCGCGGCATCGGGCCAGACCCAGTCGGTAAAGGCCGGGTGATCGAAGCCCTCGTCGCACGCGAACTCAAAGGCCTCGGTGCGGAAGGCCTCCCACTCATCAATCTGCTCGGCAAACTTATCGGCGTCAACCATGCGCAGCACGTCGGCGGCCAGGGCCCAGCGGTCCATGTTGTTCAGGCGCAGCATGTCAAACGGCGTGGTCGTGGAGCCCTTCTCCTCGTAGCCGTGAACGCGGAAGGCATCGTGGCCGGGACGGTTCCAGATCAGGCGGCGAATCGTGCCGGCATAGGCGTGGAATGCGAAGAGCACGGGCTTCTCGCCGCGGCCAAACAGCTCAGCCCAGCGCTCATCGCTGATGGCTTGGTCGTTCTCGCAGACGTTCTGGATCTTGAGCAGATCGACTACGTTGACAAACCAGACCTTGATGCCCAGCCCGCGCAGCATATCGGTTGCGGCCAGTGCCTCGAGCGTCGGCACGTCACCGCAAGTAGCGACCACGACGTCGGCCTCGGCGAGCGAGTCGGCAGTCGATGCCCACTCCCAGGTCGCTACGCCCTCGGCGAGCTCAGACTTGGCCTCGTCGACCGTCTGGAAGGTGGGGGCGGGCTGCTTGCCACAGAAGATGGCATTGACGCAGTCGGTGGACTGGTAGACGCGCTCGGCCACAGCAAGGGCCATGTTGGCATCGGCCGGATAATAAGCATTCACGACATGCGTGTCGTTTGCCTTGTTGAGCAGCAGGTCGATAAAGCCGGGGTCCTGGTGCGAAAAGCCGTTGTGGTCCTGGCGCCAGACATGGCTCGACAGCAAAATATTGAGGCCGCTGATAGGAGCACGCCACGGAATCTCGCGCTTGGTTGCTTCGAGCCATTTGCAGTGCTGGTTGACCATGGAATCGACCACGTGGACAAAGCTCTCGTAGGAGCTCCACACACCGGAGCGGCCGGTGAGCACGTAGGCCTCGAGGAAGCCCTCGCACTGGTGCTCGGACAACTGCTCGACAACCTTACCGGAACCGGCCAGCAGCTCGTCGTTGGCATCGTCCTCGTAGAAACCGGCATCCCACTGCTTCTTGGTCACCTTATAGGCAGCCTGCAGGCGGTTGGACGCGGTCTCGTCGGGACCGAAGATGCGAAAATCATCCATGTTCTTGGCCAGAACATCGGCAGTGTACTCACCAAAGACGCGGGCGGCCTCGGTGGAGCCCCAGCCGTGGCCCTTACTTGCGACGGGGATCTCGTGAGCGTGAATATCGGGAAGCTCGAGCTCGCGGCGTACCTTGCCGCCGTTCGCGTTGGGATTGGCGCCGATACGCAGCTCGCCGGTCGGCATAAAGGCCGTCACCTCGGGGCGCACCTGGCCCTCGGGCGTAAAGAGCTCCTCGGGCTTGTAGGAGCGCAGCCACTCGCGCAGCACGCGGAAATGCTCGTGGGTGTCCTTGGCACTCGCCAGCGGCACCTGATGGGCGCGCCAGGAGTCCTCGGTCTTCTTGCCATCAATCTGCTTGGGGCAGGTCCAACCCTTGGGCGTACGGAACACGATCATGGGATAGGCCGGACGGACCACGGTCTCGCCCGCAGTGGCCTGAGCCATAGCGGTGGCCTTGATATCGCAGATCTCATCGAAGACCTGCTCGAACAGGGCGGCGAAACGCGCATGAATGCTCGCATGGCTCTCGTCGTCAAAGCCGGCGACAAAGAAATGCGGCTTATAGCCCATGCCCTCAAAGAACTTGGTGAGCTCCTCGTCGGACACGCGGGCAAGAATGGTGGGGTTGGCGATCTTGTAGCCGTTGAGGTGCAGGATCGGCAGGACGATACCATCGGTTGCCGGGTTCACGAGCTTGTTAGACTGCCAAGAGGTCGCGAGCGGACCGGTCTCGGACTCGCCGTCGCCCACCACAGCCACGGCCAGCAGACTCGGGTTATCCATGACGGCACCGTAGGCGTGGCTGAGCGTGTAGCCGAGCTCGCCGCCCTCGTGGATGGAGCCAGGCGTCTCGGGCGCAAAATGGCTCGGAATACCGCCGGGGTAGGAAAACTGGCGGAAGAACTTCTGCAGGCCGGCCTCGTCATTGGTGATGTCGGGGCGAATCTCGCGGTAGGTACCATCGAGCAACGACTGGGCGGTGCCAGCGGGACCTCCGTGACCCGGGCCCATCAAGAAGATCGCGTTCTGGTTGTGATCGGCGATGAGGCGGTTGACATGACCGAACAGGAAGTTAATGCCGGGCGTGGTGCCCCAGTGACCGACCAGGCGGTGCTTAACGTCCGGGCGACCAAAGTCGCGCACCTCACCGGTTTTCTCATCGACAAAGTCGGGGCGCATGAGCGGGTTAGAGCGAAGGTAGATCTGACCGACGGACAGATAATTCGATGCACGCCAATACAGGTCGACGCCCTCGAGCTCGGAAGCCGGCACCTCGTGGCCCAGCTTTTTCCACGGCGTCCCCAGTGTTTTAGCCATTGTTTATGTCCCTCCGCTGTGCGGTCGCCCTCCAATACGGCAACCATTCGTTGGGACTAGTATATTTGCTAAAACGTTTTATCATGGTGAAAAAACGTTTTATCACCCTTATCAATCACATCGATCAACAAAACACGACATTCACCTGCGGCATTGTCTGCCACAGGTGTTCCACATTCGGTCTCTGCAAATTGATAAACGTGTTTAGTTATGTTTAGTAAGCTCGAGCACGCTGCCCTTAACGATAAGCGCCGGCTCCAGGACGACCTCTTCGGCACGCCTACCGCCCCTACCGGCAAGACGCTTGGACATGCAGCCAAAAGCATGTTCCGCGAGGACACCAGGATCCTGCTCAATGGCGGTCAGCGCCGGCTCAAAGAGAACGTCGGCCGCCGAGTTGTCATAGCTCACCACCGAAATATCGCCCGGGATGCTCTTCCCCATCTCGTGCAAACGCTTGAGCAAACCGAGGGCAATGTTGTCCGAGCTCGCGAATACGGCAGTGGCGTCGGTTGCGAGCACCGCCTCCGAGGCCTCGTAGGCGCTCGGAATGTAGTACTCGCTCTCAAACTCCAAACGCGCGTCGATAGGCAGGCCAACCTCGCGCAGCGCGCGCTCATAGCCGGCAAGTCGCTTGCGACCCGTATTGGAACGACGCGCATTAACCAAGCAGGCAATGCGACGGTGGCCCTGCTCGATCAGATAGCGGGTAGCCATATAGCCACCCATCTCGTGGTCGAACATCACCTTGTCGCACTCGAGCCCCTCAATGGCGCGGTCGACCATCACGGCAGGGATGGGTAGATGGCTGACCTCTTCGCGCAGGGCACGGTCGTCCGAGAACTCGTCGCCTACCACCAGGAAGACACCATCGACGCCGCGCGTCACCAGCTGGCGCAGCAGTTCCAGGTCGTCGTCGGCGCTTCCGCCCGAGCTGGTAATAAAGAGCGCATAGCCGTCCTCGCGGCAGCGCTTTTCCAAGCTACCGGCAAGTGAGGCAAAAAATCGGCTCTCGATGTTGGGGACGATAAGGCCCAGGGTGCGTGACTCGCGCATGACCAGGCTGCGCGCAATCTGGTTGGGAACATAGTGGTTGCGCGCCGCGACCTCCTTGATGAGCTTGCGGTTTTCTTCCGAGATGCGACAAGGCCGATTGTTGAGAACAAGCGAGACCGACGAGGGGGAAAGCCCCACCTCCTGGGCGATCTGCTTGAGGGTGACTTTGTTGGCCATCTCGCTCCTTCCGAGTTTACGCGCAATCTCTTGAAAGTATAGCGACTGCCCCTCTACCTCGATGATAAACACTTTACCAATCCGGTAGACGGCTGTTTTATCGCCGCCAGCGCACCAAATACGTCCAGGTGGGGTATATTGCAATCGATTGATGACAACGACCACCAAAAGGCGGATATTCGGATGCACGAGAACGACTTTTTTAACGAGGACCTGCTGTGCGCGCTCGCTGGCGTTGCCGGCGAGGACAACGTGTTGATGAGCGAGCCCATGCGCGAGCACACCACGTTTAAGATTGGCGGCCCGGCCGACGTCTTTGTCACGCCCGACACCGAGCAGGCCCTCGTCGCCACGCTCGATACCTGCTATCGCTGCGATCTGCCACTCACCATCGTGGGCAACGGCTCCGACCTACTCGTCGGCGACAAGGGCATACGCGGCGTCGTCGTAGCGCTAGGCGAGGGCCTCTCCGACATTACCGTCGACGGCACGCACGTTACGGCAGCAGCCGGTGCGCTGCTTTCGGATGTTGCGGCCGCGGCAGCCGAGGCCGGTCTCACCGGCATGGAGCCCATCTCGGGCATCCCCGGATCGGTCGGCGGCGCCTGCTACATGAACGCCGGCGCCTACGGTGCCTGCATGGCCGACGTGCTGGAGTCTGTACGCGTCTACAAGCCCGCCCGCATGCTCGACGACGGCACCCGCGGTAGCGGCAGCATCATCGAGTTCGATGTCGACGAGCTCAATCTGGGCTATCGCAAGAGCCGCATCGCCGACGACGGCTTCATCGTGCTTTCGGCCACCTTCAATCTCGCCCCGGGTAACGCCGCGATGATCAAGGCCGACATGGACGACTACCGCCAACGCCGCGAGGACAAGCAGCCGCTCGACATGCCGAGTGCCGGCTCCACTTTCAAGCGCCCCGAGGGCCACTTTGCCGGTAAGCTCATCATGGATGCCGGCCTGCGCGGCCATGCCGTCGGCGGCGCCCAGGTGAGCGAAAAGCACTGCGGCTTCATCGTCAACGCCGACCACGCCACCGCCGCCGACGTCGACGAACTCATCCGCCACATCCAAGCAACCGTCAAAGACCAATTCGGCGTAGACCTAGAACCCGAAGTCCACCGAGTAGGCGAATTTTTATAAAAAGAAGGCCCCAAAAGGGGCCTTCACCATATTTATTCAGATAACCCAGTCCGGTGTGTCGTGCTCAGGACCCGTGAGGGCCGGGACAGTCCGAGAGGCATAAGGTTGATCGCGAGTTCCGCACGAGCCGGAGAGCACTTAATGTGCTCTCCGCGCGAGCAGGACTGCCCGAGCAGGCAGCCTTATGCCTCGCCCGCAGTCCCGGACCAAGCCGCAGCTACGACAGTGCAATACCGCCGAGCCAGCCCCAGCGCACGCCAGAGCCAGTACCGTAAAAGCTAATGAACGAGTCAAGCGACCTCGACGTGATGGCGCCCTCGTTACTCATAACGATGCCGCCGCCAACATAGATGCCCACGTGTCCGTACAGCAGACCCGGCATACCGGTGCCACTGTGCGACGAGTCGGCCACGATCATGCCCACCTGCAGCGCCGAACGATCGGAGCTGTAGCACCAGGCGTTAAACATGTCGCACGCGTTGCCGCCAAAGTAGCCCACGCCGGCGTTGCGGAAGACGTTGGTGACCCAGGCGGCGCACCAGTTCAGGCCAGGCGAAGGCGTGGAGTAGCATGCGTTGACGACAGCCTGCTGCTTGCCCGAGCCGGCATTCTGTTGCGGATTTCCGGGCGCATACGATCCGCCACCCGAGTTTGAACCACCCGAGTAGGAATTGTTCTTGTTTGCGGCAGCCGCAGCAGCGGCAGCCTTCTTGGCAGCCTCCTCAGCCTGGGCGGCAGCGAGAATCTCGGAATCGCGCTGAGCCATGAGCTCCTTGACGTCGTCGGAGAGGCCGTTCAGAACCGTCTGGACCTCTTGCTGCTTGGCCTGCATGTCCTGCATCTGGGCAGTCTGCTGGTCCTTGAGCTTCTCCAAGTCGGCTTTTTGCGACTCGAGCTCGGACTTCTGTGTATCGAGCTCTTTCTGGATGGTCTGGATATCCTCGATGGCGTCGCGGTCGCTCTTGTTGATCTTCTCAACATAGTGCGCATTGGCGACGAGCTCCTCAAACGAGCCCGAGGCGAGCAGCAGCGACAGGATGTTGGTGCCGCCCGACTTATAGTTGGCGGAAACGCGATCGGAAAGATCGCCGCGCTTCTTTTTGAGCTCGGCCTTCTTTTCGTCAATCTGCGCCTGCGTGCTGTCAATCTGGCCCTGTACGCTCTCGATATCGTTGAGGGTCTGGGCGTTCTTGTTGGCCAGCGCCGCGTATTCATTTGCGATGCTGTCGAGCTGGGCCTGGACCTCGTCAAGCTGAGCCTGGGCCGCATTGAGCTTGTCGGTGGTTTCCTTGGTGGCCTCCGCAGCATGGGCGCGAGCGGGCAGACCAAAAAGAACGGCTGCAGAAGCGGCGCCGAACAAGGCCTTGAGGGCAGTGCGACGCGAAAGCTCCTGGGAAAGGATGGAATCGCTGTTTGGTGACATATCTACTCCGTTACATGTTTATTTATATGTCGCTCAACTCATACATATTAGCGTACATCCGACGCGTCCCAACGATTTCCACGAACGGCAGCAAACCGCATGGTCGGCGGCTCGTATGCAAACGTCAAAGTCAAGGTTATGCCCACGCCAAACATTTCCATGAGTACGTTAGCATGTTCGTCTGCTTTTCCTGCCCTGCACGTTTTGGGTGCCCCTGCCTGCGCTATACTCCCTCAGGAAGTGTTCCTGATTCGATAGGAGACTACATGTCCAAAGCACTCGACCCCAAAGACACCTGCGTCCTCGTAACCGGTGGCGCCGGCTTTATCGGCTCGCACACCGTCGTTCAGCTGCTCGAGGGTGGCTACCAGGTCGTCATCGTCGACGACCTCTCCAACTCCAGCGCCGTCGCCGTCGACCGTGTCAAGACCATCGTGGGCGACAAGGCCGCCAAGAACCTCACCTTCTACGAGGCCAACGTGCTCGACCGCGATGCCATGAACAAGATCTTCGATACCCATCAGATCGACCGCGTCATCCACTTCGCCGGCTTTAAGGCCGTCGGCGAGTCGGTGAGCAAGCCCGTCGAGTACTACCACAACAACATCGAGAACACCCTGGTGCTCGTCGACGTTATGCGCAACCATGGCTGCAAGTCCATCATCTTCTCGAGCTCCTCGACCGTCTACGGCGATCCGGATAACCCGCCCGTCACCGAGGAAGACCCCAAGAAGCCCGCGACCAACCCCTATGGCTGGACCAAGTGGATGATTGAGCAGATCCTTATGGACGTTCACACCGCCGACCCCGAGTGGAACGTTGTGCTGCTCCGCTACTTCAACCCCATCGGCGCACATCCGTCGGGCCTGATCGGTGAGGACCCCAAGGGCATCCCCAACAACCTGGTGCCTTATGTCGCGCAGGTTGCCGTGGGCAAGCTCGAAGCCGTTCAGGTCTTTGGCAACGACTACCCCACCCCCGACGGCACCGGTGTGCGCGACTACATCCACGTGTGTGACCTGGCATCGGGCCATGTGGCCGCTCTCAACTGGATGAACGGCAAGACCGGCGTCGAGATCTTTAACCTGGGCACCGGCACCGGCACCTCGGTGCTCGAGGTTGTCGCAGCCTTCTCCAAGGCCTGTGGCAAAGAGCTGCCCTACGTGATTCGCGAGCGCCGCGCCGGCGACATCGCCGCCAACTGGTGTGATGCCTCCAAGGCCGAGCGCATGATGGGTTGGAAGGCACAGTACGACATCGCAGACATGTGCCGCGACAGCTGGAACTGGCAGAGCCACAACCCCAACGGCTTCGCCGACGCCGAGTAGCAAAAACCTACACACCGTTCTTGCCCCGATCTCACGATGTGAGACCGGGGCTTTTTCATGGCATGTAACCATTCGCCGAAAATCGACCAACTATTTTATCTTGCCTATACATGTTTAAACAACATGTATACAATAGGTGCATCGAATCAGAACATCGGAGGCGGACTGCCCACCCATCGGCAGGCCGACCCCACAACGAGAAGGATAGAAGACGGCCTTGCCAGTTGCGAACTCGTTGGTGGCGTCGTCGCCGGTCTTGGAGGCAAGCTGCGAAGGATCGCAGGTGGAGTCGGTGATGTACAGATCGAAGATCTGCTTAAAGTTGTCGAGATACTCGCCCTTAATCTCGTCATCCTCCTGGTTGTGCTCCTTCTCGAACTCGTAGTAGAGCGGGAGGTTGGCGAGGTGGGTGGTGTAGCGCCAGCTGGAGGAGTCATCCATGCCGGCGGAAGTGAAGGCACCGTCAACGCCAAGCTCGTCCTTGCGGGCCTGAATGTCATCGGCGCAAGCCTTCAGCTTGTCGAAGGAGTTGATGTCCTCGGCCTTGTAGCCAGCCTTCTCGAGGAGCTGCTTGTTGTAGATGATGCCGTAGCTCTCCTGGACCCAGTCGATACCTAGATCCTTGCCGTCGGACTGCAGAGCCAGGGAGTCGTCGACGAGCTCACCGCGGACCTTGGTATCGGACAGGTCGGCGCAGTAGTCCTTTCAGTTCTTAAGACCGGTGGGCCCGTTGACCTGGAACAGGGTCGGAGCGGAGCTCTTGGACATCTCGGACTTGAGCTTCTCCTCGTAGGTGTTGGAGGCGGCGGTCACGATCTTGACCTCGACGCCCTTCTCCTCCTTGTACGCCTTGGCGATCTCCTTCCACTCCTTGTCGACCTCGGGCTTGAATTGGAGGAAGTAGACCTCGGCAGCGTCACCAGAAGCAGAGGAGCCGGAGCCGGCGGAGCCACCGCAGCCCACGAGACCCAGGCCAAAGACCGTGGCGGCGCCCTTTGCCGCCGCCTTCGGAGATTGGTTCGGGGACTTTGCCCCTTTTTCTGATTTGTGCAATACGCTGTTTGCCTAGTTGTCTGAACAGGTATTAATAGAGCGGTAGAAAAACTTCGGTGAACGGTTCTCGATACATTCGTACTTGACAAATATTGTCTAAACAATTAAAGCGCCCCGTGCGGCCGATATCCCATCGACAGCACGGGGCGCTTCATATCGAAACGCAAGCTTATGCGTCTGTTACCTATCGCTTGGAATTGACGCGGTAATGGAAGATCTCGGGGTGTGTGCGAGCATGCGTCACCTCGAACAAGATGCCATCCGATGTGTACGACTGACTCTCCATGACGGCAACGCAGTTGTATTTGCCGAGGTCAAGATAGCTGCAGTCTTCATCGTTGGCGAGCTCGACACTCACCGTACGGCGACTCGCCATCACTTTGATGCCGCGCTTGTGCTCCAGATAGTCGTAGATAGATTCTGCCGCGATCTCGGGAGTCAGACCCTTGGCGATCGACTCCAAAAAGTAGCCATGGTCCACTTGGCGCGCGCTGCCGTTGAGGCTTCGGACACGCACTACGCGAATCAGCTCCTCGCCCACCTTAAAGCCCAGGCGACGAGAGAGCTGCTCGGTGCAGACCAGATGTTCAAAGGACTTAACGTCCGTCGATGCAACGGCATTGCTGCGCTTTGCAAATTCGCCAAACGACTCGACTTCCTCGAGTGCGCCCAGCATGTCGGTTTCGCCCTTGAGCCAAATAACGCGCACGCCCTTGCCGTGTATGGGCTGCACAAACATCTCGTCGGCCAGCATGCTCAAGGCGCGGCGGACGGTATTGCGCGTGCAGTCGAACTCTGCGGTCAGCTCGGCTTCGGTTGGCAGCATCTCCTGGAACGCATAGGTCCCGTTAATGATGCGCGAACGGATCTCGCGGTAGATTCCTTCGTAAATCGCTTTTGGCATGGCTTCACCTCTAATGAATATGTATGGCTAGGCACGATAGCATTTCTTGGGGTTGTTTAAACCGTCTATCGGCAAAGCACGGATTATTTACCGTCGACGGTTCCCCCGGCACCCAAATCGGACCGAATCAAAACCGTCAATGCGGCAAGCAGCCAGTCCTCTACAATGAGTTCATTGTTTAAACGTTCTTGCTCGCACAGCATGTTGCATCCGGAAGGCATATTATGCTGCAGAAAATCCAACGCTTTGGCGGGGCAATGTTCGCGCCCGCCATGCTGTTTTCCATATCGGGCCTTATGGTCGGCGTCTCCGCCCTCGCAACGTCTGCGGACATCGTCGGCGACCTCGCCGTATACGGAACCCCTTGGTATGTTTTTGGGCTATCATCCAGCGCGGCTCGTGGACGGTCTTTAAACGCCTCCCACTGCTTTTGCCGTAGCGCTGCCCATCGGCCTTGCCCAAAAGCAACCGGCGCGCTGCTGCTTCGAGGCACTCGTGGCCTATTTTGCCTACTGCTTCTTTTTGAGCGAGATCATTAAGCTGAGCGGCGATAACCTTGGACTTAAGTACCCGTCGTCTTTGACCTCCGCCAGCGGCATCACCATCATCGACGGCATCAAGACGCTCGACACCGGCATTAAAATTCTTATGTCCACACCGCTCGCCAACCGCATCGCCCAAGATGAAGAGCTTGGGCCTCTGCTCTGCCTCAACGAGCTCGAACTCGAGGTCACGGAAATCTCGCCTCGCGAATGCACCAAACGGGCCGGAATCAAGGCCGTGCTTGACGCCCTGGGGCCAGATCACGGCACTGTGTACGGCATCGGCGACGCAAGCAAAGACATCGCCCTCATGGAGGCGGTCGATGTTGGCGTCGCCATGGGCAACGCGCCGGACTTCCTCAAGGAAAAGGCCGACTACGTCACCGACAGCTTCGACCACGACGGCGTCGTCACCGCGCTCGAGCACTTTGGACTTATCTAGCCGCGCCTCTTGCCGCATTTGCGACAACATGGCTCAATCGTCTTCAACCGCCGCGCTCGATGCCCTAATGTGGCAATATGTTGTCTGCATAACGCAACGATGCAACCTAAGAAAGAATGCGAGAACCCGTGTCCAGTCCGTTTACCAGCTTTTTAGCCCAGCATTTTGACCAGATTAACGACTATCTGGCCACGTTCTTTGACGGACAGGCGACCTCTGCCGATATCGAGCGCTACCTGTATGGCCCGCTCTCGGCATTTACGGCCAATGCCGGCAAGCGCCACCGCCCGCTCATCTGCATGCTCGCCGCCACCGCGGTAGGCGGCAGCTTTGAGAGCGCCCGAAGCGCGGCGGCGGCCATCGAGCACTTTCAGTCGGGAGCGCTTATCCATGACGACATCGCCGACAACGGCCAGCTGCGCCGCGGCAAGCCCTGTATGCACCTTACCGAGGGTACGGGACTTGCCATCAACTGCGGCGACCTAGCGCTCACCATGGTTACCAAGACGGTTCTCGACGACCCCACGCTCGAGGCAGACGTGAAGCTCCGCGTGCTCCACGAGCTCACCGAGATGATCGTTCGCACCATCGAGGGTCAGGCGCTCGACCTGGGCTGGGTCCGCGATGGGCGCTTTGACATCTCGGTCGACGATTATCTGGACATGGCGACGCACAAGACAGCGTACTACAGCGGAGCCACGCCACTTGCCGCCGGAGCCATTATCGGTGGCGGCAGCGAAGACCAGATTGAGGCGCTGCGTGCCTTTGGCCTGCACACGGGCCTTGCCTTTCAGATCCAAGATGATCTGCTCAACCTTATTGGCACCAAGGAGGCCGCCAACAAGGACTTCCGCACCGATATCACAGAAGGCAAGCGCACGCTCGTCGCCGTGCATGCCCTGTCAGACGAGCGTTATCACGACGAAGTCGAGGCAATCCTTTCCTCGGGCACCGAGGACCCCGCGCAACTCGCACGCGCCGTGGAGATCTTCCAGCAGACCGGCTCTGTCGATTTCGCCCACACTTACGCACTCAACCTGACCGCCAAGGCCAAGGCCGCTATCGAAGGTGTCGAGCTCGACCCGCATGCACGCGAGCTGTTCGACTCCATGGCAGATTTCTTTGTGGAGCGCCTTAACTAGCGGGGGTTATAAAACCTGTCAGCAGCGTATTTGGGTACAACTTGCTACACTGTTGAGTGCATGTTTATGCAACCCTTTGCGTTGTCTATCCGACACACGCTCAAATAGTACGAATGGTACGCCGAAAGGGGCTCGTTCATGGAACCTATCACAACGGGCATGCAGGGAGCAGCCGTCGAGGACGTCCAGTCCCGCCTTCTGCAGCTCGGCTATACAATCGATGACGCCGAGGTCGCCGACAAGCGCTTTGGCACCACCACCGAGCAGGCTGTTGGCACCTTTAGGCTCGACAGCGGCCTTGCCGCTGGCTACGCCGTCGATATCCCCTGTTGGAGCGCCCTGGTAGACGCCTCGTATAAGCTGGGCGACCGCACGCTTTATCTGCGCATGCCCAATTTCCATGGTGCCGACGTTCGGGCCCTGCAGAGGGCACTCAACGTTTTGGGTTTTGCCTGCGGTGAGGACGACGGCTACTTTGGCCCGCACACCGAGGCGGCCTTGCAGCAGTTCCAAGAAAATGTCGGCCTGTTTGCCGACGGCATGGCATTCCAGGATACCTACGCCTATATCAACCGTCTGCATCACGTGTGGGAGGGCAAACCCTCGGTTACCGAGGCCGAGTCGCGCATCGGCTTTGCCCGCGCCGCCAACGTGCTCGAGCGCTTCCAGATTGCCGTTATCGGTGAGGACCCCATCGCACGCAGCGTTGCATCGCGCATGTGGAACATCGCCACGGCGACGACCGACAACAGCGGCATGATGCTTTGCGATTCCGAGGTTCCGACCGACGTGGACCTGGTACTCGAGATCGCAAGCGATGAGCTGCCCGCAGATGCAGCGCCGCGCGCCACGATCGCCCTTGCCGAATGTCACAACCTGGCGCAGCGCATCCGCACCGCCAATGTCGCCGCGCAGCAAAAGCCCGCGCGCATCCGCATTGAGCTCACGGGCATGACGCGCTACAACGGAACCTTCACCGCAAGCGATGCACAGACACTCGCCGTACGCCTGCTCGATGGCGTTTGCGATGCCCTCGCAGATTAGGTAAACTAGACGAGCTGCTTTTGGGCAGCACCACACATTGGGACGTAGTTCAACGGTAGAACTCCGGTTTTTGGTGCCGGCTGTTGGGGGTTCGAATCCCTCCGTCCCAGCCAAGGTAACTGAGCGCCCCGGGCTTTCATCAGTCCGGGGCGTTTTCTTGTGGGCATGCGGAGGGATTCGAACCCGCAAGGGTGCGGAGCTGAGGAAACGCGAAGCGTTTTCCAGCGCAGCACGCAAGGAGCGGAGCGACGCAGCGGGGCGCGGCCGCCGGAAGGCGGACGCGGAATCCCTCCGTCCCAGCCAAGGTAACTGAGCGCCCCGGGCTTTCATCAGTCCGGGGCGTTTTCTTGTGGGCATGCGGAGGGATTCGAACCCGCAAGGGTGCGGAGCTGAG
>NZ_JBQHQF010000028.1:0-23736 GCF_052067635.1 Collinsella sp. HCP3S3_E5
CAACGGTAGGCCTAGCTGGTCGGCATGCCTTTGCCTTTTCTGAAATTTTTCGTTTCCGTAGATGAAAAGAATGGGTGCCGCACTAGCAACAATCAGATTGCCCTAAACACCGAGGCCGTGGCCTGCGAGTGCGAGGGCACCGGTGTCGACGTCGAGGTCATCACCCTCGGCACCACCCTAACCCCCAGCCTGCTGTCCAACCTCCCCGGCGGCCCGCAGGGCGAGGCCGTCATGAAGATCGCCCTCACCCCCGAGGAGTGCGTCGACGAGGCCTTTGAGAAGCTGGGTAAGGAGCTCTCCGTCATCGCCGGCCAGCGCAACAAGGACTCCGTCCACGACTGGAAGGCCAACCACACCGAGGACGAGTACATCCGCTACATGGGCTCGTTCTACCGCGACTAGCAGCTGCCGCGGCGCGTGCGCGAGGGCGCGTGCGGGTTCGCAGGTAGAGATGCGAGTGCGAGGGTTTCTTTGCGGGGGCGTGCGGATGCGGCGCCCGCAAAGAAACCCTCTTTTCATGGGTGGGCGCGACGGCACCTCGGCGCTCACCGTCTAGGGCGACCTGCCCGGCTCCCCCGCGATCTCCCTGCACGGGACCCTGCGCTCCGGCATCCTCTGGACCGTGTCCCGCTCGTGCCTAGTGGGCCGGCCGATCCGGCCCTCAGGGTATCGGGTTCCCACATTCATCCGCACATGTACGGATGAATGTGGGAGGTGTTCGGATGAGGTTGATATTCAAGGTGTAGACCGTTTTCTTGGTACTCCTCAAATGCGGCAGGGTTTTTCGAGTTTGTAGATGCTAATATAACCCTGCTCTCGAAAGAGGGCTCAGTCCCGGCTGGTAAACCTGACGTTTGGCGTGGTGTGCGTGACACGCATAGCGGGCATGGCCGCGATAGAATTTTCCATGCGGAGGGGTTCGACCCCACAGCGCCCCGAGGGTTTCGGGGGGCGAACTGGCAGGCAGGGAACCGGGGTGCAGGCTGTCCAGAAGGAGGGGTGTAATGCCTCTTCTTCTTTTTTGCCACATCAATCTTCTGGCTTGATAGGTTTTTCGTGCGTGTGATTGGGTTGCGGAAGGGATTGGCATGAGAGTTGCGGAAATTGCGGAAAGGGTCGGTTGCGATCCTGAGTCTGCGTATTCGAAATTCGCCGACACACGTGAAGGCACACGCTTTCACAACATGCAGTGGCCCACTTTCGTCACTGACGAAAACTATCGCTTGTTTTGCAAGGCGCTGGCAGATTATGCCAACTCAGAGGAAGGCCCCCAAAGCAACGGCCGCCATGAATTGTTCCTGAGCGTGCACGAGCTGTTCGAAAAGGGCAACGAGATCGGCGGCGCCCCAAAAAAGCGCCACTACAACCTGGACAAGTCGTTCATAGGCACGGACGAGGCAAATCTCATGCTGCTCAAAGCGGCGCATAAGGGAATGACCCAGCAAGCGATCGCCGCGTACCTGGGCTGCTCGCGAACGGCGGTGCAAAAGCGCCTGAGCGCCCTGGCAGACGGCGTGCGTTTTGGCGACTCCTACATCAAGGCCGAGCCGACAAGCCGCGGCGGCCTGAAGTCGACGGCCCACCCGATCTTTCTGCCGCTGCGATTGCATGAGGTGTACCTGATGCTGTCGGCATTAGGCGAGTTTCGAGCGGAACGGTCAGGCGGGGACCCAGAGCGCGTCGTGGCAGATGATCTCGCGCGCAGAATCTATTACCAGCTGAGCGACTACGCCAAGGGCGGAATCGACAAAGCGTTGGATAAGCGAGGGGTTCGCCTCGCTGGGCTAAGGCCCGACTTCGACTCAAGCAAGGGCGTGGACGATTCGGATCGTATCGTTATGTATGAGAAGATGGGTCTCAATCTTAAAGTCGGGCTTGTAAATGGAGATGTGCTCGTCGGCTGCTTCGCGCACCACGCCGATCTTCAGAAATGCGTAAACGCCGCCGAAATAAGCAAAGACGGCAGCTATATCGTGTTTAAACTTTTGGATGGCAGATACTGGGCGGTCGACGATTCTCAAGTATTTAGCGTAGCAGCCGCACCCGGGGATTAGGTTGCGGCCAAGTCCCTCGTCCGCCCTCCCAGGCGGTACCGCTGCGGCCGATTTCATGTTTGCTTACAGGCGAAACAGCCGCCCTTGCGTTTTTCTAAACGCAACCTCTTCGTGCGCTCGTAAAAAATCGAATCGATAAAAACTGGCAACAACCCTTCTGAACGGGTATCCTTTCGCAGGATGCGCCTCGAACAGCGCTTTCTGCCTGCGCGATTTCGTGCATGGCCGTCCTTTTCGTTCTATTTCTTAAAATGACAATCTCAGGTTTTCACGCCTTTTCGGCTTCAGACTGTATGCTGCAATCAGCTCGAGCGACCGAAGCCCATCGCAACACCGAAAGGCATGAACCATGAAGTACAACGAGAAGCGCAACAACGCCTCAGCCCGTCACCCCGAGACTGCACCCTCGACCATCAACTTCGCGTACGGCAGCAACCTTGACATCCATCAAGTTGAAACCCGCTGCCCCGGCGCGGTGCTGCTGGGCAAAGCGACCCTGAACGGCTATGAGCTGGCGTTCGATACCGCCGGATACCTCACCATCACCAAGCGCGAGGGGTCGCATGTGCAAGGCGCGCTGTGGGCGCTCGATAGCTCTCACGTGGCGTCTCTCGACCGCTACGAAGGCGTTGCATCTGGTTGCTACCGCAAGGAAACCGTGACCGTCGGGCGCGAAGGCGATGTGGTTCCCGCAACCCTTGAGGCGATGGTCTACATCTCTGAGCGCACCCCGCTGCGCAAGTACACCGAAAAGTACGATTACATCGACCGCGTGGTCGAAGCCGGTCGCGTGATGCAGCTCAATGAGGCAACCTTGGCGCAGATGTCCGACATGCGCTCCGACAGCTTGGACCGCTTGCGCGCGCAAGAAGAGTCGGCGGCGTATGGCGCAGCCAAGATCGACCTCCCCGATGTACGCGAATACGCCGACTTCGTGTGCGGTGAAGGTCACCAGATCGCCGATTGCACATGCCGTTACACCGGTTACTACGCACGCCGTTTCCCCCGTGGCCTTCAGCAGCACGGACGCATCCTGCGCTCTAAGCGCTACCGGGTGACGGAAGCGAGTGAGGCCACCTTCTGCGGGTCGCACCGCATCTACTTGTCAATCAAGACCCCAGGCGAGTTCGGTTACAAGATCGACGTCCCCGAAGGGTTCCGCGCGGTGCGCAGCAGCGACCCCGCGCTGCGGGCAGACCTTAGCTACTCCCTTACGCTGGATGAGTTCGAAAGGCAGCGCAAAGCCCTGCTGCGCACCCTGCTCGACTGGTGCAACAGCCTGCCTGAGTTTGACGTGCACAACTTTAATCGCCCCTCTGGCCCGGCGTTCGGCGCGCGCGAACACGTCGTAGGCACCCGCGTGCATGCGGAAACTCCGTACTTTGCATATGGCTTTGACATCAGCCATGACCGCATTGCTAAAAAACTTGAGAGCGGCCACCACGTTTATGCAGTCAAGGCGAAGCTCTATGGCTACACGCTGGCGTGCGACGCGAAGGGCCGTCCCACCATCACGCGCAAGGATGAGTCGTTTGTGGAAGGCGTGCTGTGGCATGGTCTCACGCGGGGTGAGGTCCAGGCGCTGGACAAAGCGAACGGCGTGCAGTACGGCACCTATGCAAAAGCCGGCGTTACGGTGAAGATTGAGGGCGAACCCACTGCGAGGGAAGAGAACGCATTCGTGTACATCTCTCAGCGAACCCCGCTTTCTGCAGTTACGAAAGACATCGAGGCGTTTGGCGCAATGCGCGACGAAGCCATCGCTCTGGAAATGGAGCGCGCCACCGTGGCGTGCATCGACGCCATTCTGCGTGCAAGCGGATGCCCCTGCGTGCAGCCCGAAGCCCCTGCGGCAGAAATCGCAGCCCTGGGCATCACAGAGCTCACGTCCGAGCAAACCATGAAGTGCATGCTGTTCGTGTGCCCGAAGTGCTTTAAGCCCTTGAGCGAATGCGAATGCGGCAAGCGCCCTGATCACCTGGTAGCGATCGACCACGAGCTGCAGCCCCATGTGCGCATACTGAACGATAAGGGTTATAAAACGCAGTTCTGCTGTGCCGGGCATGCAGACAGCGGTTGCCACGGTTACCTGAGCTTCGGACGCCGCTTCCGCGCACTAGAAGAGATATGCGGCGGTCAGCTGCCCAACGAGTCTCTTACGGAGGCGCCGCAACGCATTCGCAGCACGCGCCATGTAGCGCTGAACCTGCCCGGCGCCCCCGAAAGCTATGACGTGTACCTGGACAACAGGGGTTACGACATTCGCTTTGAGCCGCGCCGCGGTGTGAGGCGTGAACAGTTCGTGCAAGACAAGCCCGCTATGTTGAGCGCATTGCTGCAGTGGTGCGAGTCTCTCCCGCAGCGCGAATAGCCTGCAAACCGTCTGAACTGGTAAGAATCGCCAAGCGCGTGGGTCGATGTTCGGATCCTGGCCCGCGAATTCCGAGCTCCCTTCTAGTCCCATGCCTCGATCTTCAAATCCTCAGCTCTGCCCCTCAATGCGCCCTTGAGCGTGCGCATGCGGCGTCTATGAAGTTCCTCCAGCGCTTCGGGGCGTTCTCGACGATGAAGTCGATGACGGTGGCGAGCTCGCCCTAGTCGAGCCCGCGCCGACGCACTCTCTTGAGGTCGCACGAGAATGACGGCGCGAACGCCGCCCTGAGCCGCACGTTCACGCCGTCGCCTAGGACTTCGCCGGCATGGCCCAGATGGCGGACTCTGGGGCGATTACGCCGCAGGTGCCCGCAGCGATGGCCGGTGGCACCGTAGCGGTGTCGGCTTAATACCCGCGGCGTTAGCTTTTTGGAGCGCAGTGCCTTGTTTCGGCAGGCACGGAAGCCTTCCTCTCGCTGCCGAAAGAAATCGAAAAAGTATCGCGGCCCTTGGGCGGTGTCGGGGTTCCGTGCGAACGTGCGGGGAATTAGTGAAGCAGGGCGGGACAGTTGGCTTGGATGTCGTAGCCGCAGTAGCTAGGCACAGGTAGGTGATTTTCGCGTATGTAGAAAAATTTAGGCTAGATAGACTACAAATGTGGAATCAAAACGAATCAGTGAATTCAACAAATATGGAAAGAAAGTGAAGGGGGGATCCATTAAAACCGAGATTCTACAAAAGTGCAGGTAGAAGGGCGTGTCTTTATTGGCTAAAAAACAGCCGGTGATTCTCCGGTGATTCCCTGATGATTCCTGATAAAAAAAGCCAGGCACTAGGTGCCTGACCTGCAAACTTCTGGTCGGGACGACTGGATTCGAACCAGCGACCCCTTGACCCCCAGTCAAGTGCGCTACCAAGCTGCGCCACGTCCCGAAGCTTTTGTTTGTTGCTCCGCTCTCGCTCGCAACAGGGAGTATAGTAACCCGAAACTTTGTCCTTGTGCAAGAACTTTTTTACAAATTTTGAAGCAAGTCTAAAATTGTATCTGCGAGCTGGGGTTTTGTTAGTACGGGAAGTTCTTGCGTGCCCGCTGTACTCACTATCCAGGCCTTGTTGGTATCGGTCCCAAAGCCCGAATCGGCGCGCGAGACATCGTTGGCGATAACGGCATCGCAACCCTTGCGCACGAGTTTGCGCTGCGCGTACTCCACGACGTTATCGGTCTCGGCCGCAAAGCCGATCACACGGCGATCGCCCTTTTGGCGTGAGAGCTCGGCCAGGATGTCAACGGTCTCGACGAGCTCAATTCGATCCAGGCGCTCGTTGGCCTTTTTGAGTTTATGGTCCGCCGGGGCCGCAGGCGTGTAGTCGGCGACGGCGGCGGCACAAATGGCCGCGTCGGCCGTCTGAAAGGCGCTCAGCGCAGCTTGGAGCATTTCTGCGGCGGTCTGCACGCGCACGCACTCTACACCGCGGGGAACGTCGAGCGATGTCGGTCCCAGCACAAGCGTGACGGCGGCACCGCGGCGCGCGGCCTCCCCCGCCAGGGCGATGCCCATCTTGCCCGATGAACGGTTGCCTATGAAGCGCACGGGGTCGATCGGCTCGTACGTGGGGCCGGCGGTGATTACGATGCGCTTGCCCACAAGGTCCTGAGGAGCGGGGTCGAGCAGCTTGCAGACGGCCTCGACGATGTCCTCGGGCTCGCTCATGCGTCCCGTGTCCACATCGCCGCAGGCAAGGTAGCCGCTACCCGGACCCACAACGTGGACACCGCGCTCGCGCAGCGTGGTCACGTTGGCCTGCGTGGCCGGCGCCTTCCACATGCCATTGTTCATGGCCGGCGCGACCACGATAGGACGTGGCGTGGCAAGCAGCGTGGTGGAGATGAGGTCATCGGCGATGCCGTTGGCCATCTTGGCGATGATATTGGCCGTCGCGGGCGCCACGACCACCAAGTCGGGCTCCTGCGCCAGCGAGATATGGTGGATGGGGTCGGAGGGGTCGTCGAATAGACCCACGGCGACCGGCTCGCCCGTGAGCGCGCGAAAGGTGAGCGGGCCCACAAACTCGGTGGCATGCTCGCTCATAACGACCTTGACGCGTGCGCCGCGCTTTTGCAGCAGGCGCACGATATTGCACGACTTATAGGCGGCGATCCCGCCGGTAATGCCCAGCAGGATCGTTTTTCCCTCAAGTTGCATTGAATTGTCGGGTGCCGTCGTCATTGTTAGGCTTCCTTATTGGGGAGCACGAGCAGGCGGTGGCAGTACGGGCAGTGCGTAATCTCACTACCGTCGTGGTTGAGGTCGCTCATGGACGACGCCTGCAGCGCGGTGTGGCAGACCGTGGGGATGTTGCCCTTAATGGTCTCGACGGCCAGGCCACGGAACTGCTTGAGCAGACGCTCGTAGTCGGTGAGCACGTCGGTCGGCAGCGTGGCGGCGAGCGCGGTGCGCTCCTTGGTGGCGGCATCAATCTGGGCCTGCAGGTCGGCGGCCTTGGAACGGGCGGCCTTGGTGTCGGCCTTTACGCCCTCCTCGAATTTGGCGATGATGGCCTGCGCGCGAGCCTCACGGTCGAGCGCCTCCTTGTGGGCGACAACGACATCCTTGCGGGTGTGCTCAATCTTGTCCAGTCGCTTGGCCAGGGTGGCGAGCTCGTTTTCCAGATCCTGGACCTCGCGGTAGTCAGAGCCGTCGACGTGGCGTTTCTTGGCGGCCTCGATGGCGTTGTTGGTCTGGATCTCGGTGGTGTTGAGATCGTCCAGCTCAATGTCGAGGTCCTTGCGCTGAGCATAGAGCTTGGTCATTTCGGACTTAAGCTTTACATAGGTTTTGCGCTTTGAGGCGAGCTCCTTGAGCTCCGGCATATTGGCAAGTTCGCTCTTGTTGCGGGCGAGCTCCAAATCGATCTGTTGCAGCTTGAGTAGCGTAGCGCCGGCGCTCATAAGTTCTCTCCTTTTGTCACAGTCCACCATTGGCAAGGGTTCAGTATTTTAATCGCATGACGGGGGTCGACCCCGGCGTCAACCGCAGAGTTCATCAAGATATCCACGAACGGCTCCTCGGAGCGGTCGTGGCCGAGCAAGATCACGCTCAGCCCGCGCAAGGCAAGGTCTTGCGCCACGTGATAGCCTGCCTCGCCCGTCACGATGACATCTGCACCGGCGGCGATGGCAAGCTCGCCAAAGTCGCCGAGGGAGCCGCCCAGAATGGCGACGGTGCGGCACGGACGCTCGGCAACGCCCCATACGCGTGGGTCGCTGCCAAAGGCCGTGGCAGCACGGGCGGCAAGATCGCGCAGCGTGCACGGGTCGTTGAGTGTCGCAAGCGCGCCCAGGCCGGTCGACTCGGGGTCGTCCACGTGCTCCAGCGAGCTATCGGGCACGGCGTCCAACAGCTTACTTAGGCAGATGCGTGCCTCGTGCGAGCGGTCCAGGTTGGTGTGGAGCGAGATAATGCTCACCCCGCAGAGGGCCGCCTCGTAGAGCGCCGCGCTGCATTGGGGGCGCGTTGCGCTGGGCGGGCAAAACGATTCGGGCGCCTTGATGTAGACGGGATGATGCGTGAGCAACACGTTGGCTCCGGCTTCCAAGGCGCGCTGCACGTTGTGCCTGGTAGCGTCAAGCGCGCAGGCAACGCCGCGGATCTCGTCGTCGGGGTCGCCAACGGATAAGCCTACGTGGTCCCAGGGCTCGGCGTCCGTCTTGGGATAGCGTGCCAGCAGGGCGCGCTCGAGCTCGGCGACGATCATGCGGCACCTACGATCGAGAGCAGCGTCTGAGCAAAGTCGTCCAGATCGCTCGGATTCACGCGGTCATCGAAGGAGATGCGCAGTGCGCCCAGCGCCTGCTCGCGACCAATGCCCATGGCGCTCAGCACGTGGCTCGGGTCCATGCTGCCGCTCGAGCAAGCCGATCCGGCCGAAACCTCAAAACCAGCGGCATCGAGCTTGATGATGAGCTCCTCGGAGTCCATGCCGTCAATATAGATTGATACCATGCCGGGAAGACGGTCGGCCTGCGTGTAGTCGCCCATGGTAGCGTGGATGCGCGGATGGGCCGTGAGCGTGGCGTAGAGCTTGTCGGAAAGGGCTTGCAGCTTCTCGCGCTCCTGAGCCACATGGGGCGCCAGAGACGAGGCGGCAGCGGCAAAGGCCAGCTGCGTGCGCAGGTCCTGCGTGCCGGCACGACGTCCGGCTTCCTGTCCTCCGCCAAAGATGCGGGGGCGCAGCGGCGTGCGGGTCTTAACGTAGAGCGCGCCGGATGCCACAGGACCGCCAATCTTGTGTGCTGCAACGGTCATAGCATCGACGCCCAGCTCGGTCACATCGAGCGGAATATGCAGATAGCCCTGGATGGCATCGGTGTGGAACAGGGCGCCCGCGGTGTGCGCAGCCGTGGCAAGCTCGCGGATAGGCTGTACCACGCCGGTCTCGTTGTTGGCGACCATGATGCTCACGAGCGCGACGTCGTCGCCCAACAAGTCGCTCAGCTCGGCAGGCTCGATGTAGCCCGCACGGCAGGGCTGCACCAGGTCGACGGTAAAGCCGGCGGCACGCAGCAGCGGCAGGTTGTCCAGAATCGAATCGTGCTCGATGGCCGAAACGATTACACGATCGCGCTTACGATCGCGCTGACGAGCACCCTCGGCAAGTCCGAGGAGCGCCAGCTGGTTGGCCTCGGTACCGCCGTTGGTTAGGACAATCTCGGACGGGCGAACGCGCGCGCCAAAGCTGCGGGCGATCTCGCGGCGTGCAACCTCCAGACGTGCGGCAGCCTTGCGGCCGAGCGAGTGCAACGAGTTGGGGTTGACGCCGGCAAGCTCGCTTTCGTCGTACTCGCGCTGCGCAAGGAGCGCCTCGGCGCGCATGGGCGTCGAGGCGGCATAGTCAAGATTCACGGGTATGCGGTTTTGACCTGCGGTCATAAGGGTTTATGCCTCCTGTGCGGCCTCGTTGCCCAGCTTCTGCAGCAGCGCAACCTCGGCGGCGGGATCTTCGGACTTAAATACGGCGGAGCCGGCTACGAGTACGTTGGCACCGGCCTTGACGACCTCGGCGATGTTTTTGGAAGAGATGCCGCCGTCGACCTCGATCATGGGCGACACACCGTGGCGCTCGCACATGGCCTTGAGCTCGTGGAGCTTATGCAGCGTGCCCGGGATAAAGCTCTGGCCGCCAAAGCCGGGGTTCACGCTCATGAGCAGCACCATGTCGACGACCTCGATAATGCTCTCGAGCACGCAGACGGGCGTGGCGGGGTTGAGCACCACGCCGGCCTTGACGCCGCGTTGCTGCAGATGCGTGAGCGTGCGGTGCAGGTGCGTGGAGGCCTCGTAGTGCACGGTGATCATATCGGCGCCGGCGTCGGCGTACCAATCGACGGTCTCGTCGGGGTTCGACACCATCAGGTGCGCGTCGACCGGCACCTTGGTGGAGCGCTTGACGGCCTTGAGGATATCGACGCCAAAGGTGAGGTTACCGGTAAAGTGACCGTCCATGACGTCGAAGTGCACATAGTCGGCGCCGGCGATCTTGTCGAGCTCGCCCTTGAGGTTGGCCATGTCGGCTGAGAGGACGGACGGAGCGATTTTGATGGAACCCATGGTAGTAGCCTTTCTGCGCTAGTCGGTGAGTCCGTAGAACTCTTGAGAGGGGACGCGGTCGGTAAGGATCTCGAGCGCCCTATCCAAAGTAACACCGTTGTAGAGCGTTTGCTCCACGGCAAAGGTGAGCGGAATGTCTACGCCCAGCGAACGGGCGAGCTCGCTCACGCTGCGGGCGGCGACGGCGCCCTCGACCACCATATGCGTGCGCGCCTGGTACTCGTCGAGCGATACGCCGTGGGCAAACTCGTAGCCGAAGGTGCGGTTGCGCGAATGCTCGGAGGTGCAGGTGGCGATGAGGTCGCCCATGCCGGCAAGACCCATGCACGTCATGGCCTGGCCGCCGCGGGCGTGCGCCAGTCGGCTGATTTCTGCCAGGCCGCGCGTCATGATAAGGGCGAGCGTGTTGTCGCCCGCGCCGGTACCGGCGGAGATGCCGCACACGATGGCGATGACGTTTTTCATGGCACCGCAAACCTCGACGCCGGTCATGTCCTGCGACAGGTAGATGCGGAAGGCCGTGGATAGGAGCATGTCCTTAAAGGTCTCCCCTACCTGCGAGTCTTTGCTGGCGATGACGGCGGCGGAAAGTCCGCCGCGGCATATCTCCTCGGCATGGTTGGGGCCCGAGAGCGCCGCCACACGCGCCTCGTTGCCGATCTCGCTGGCGATGACCTCGCTCATGAGCATGCCGGACTCGGGCTCGATGCCCTTGGTGAGGCAGAGGACCGGAGTTTCGGTATCGATAAAGGGCGCTGCCCGATGGCACACGTCGCGCAGGTGCGTCGAAGGCACGGCAAAGATGATCGCATCGGCACCGTCGAGCGTCTGGGCCAGGTCCGTCGTGGCGACAACGTTTTCCGGCAGCACGTAGTCCACCAGATAGCGCGGGTTGCGGTGCTCGCCGTTAATGCCGGCGGCCGTCTGCTCGCTGTGGGCCCACATGGTCACGCGCTCGGCTCGCGCGGCGGCAAGGCCGGCGACGGCGGTTCCCCAGGAGCCGGAGCCAATCAGCGCAACATTCATGACTCTCTCCTACTTATCGTCGGGCTCGGTGACGCGCTTGGTAAACGAGAGCTTGGATTCCTTACCCGTCATGAGCTTTTTGATGTTCGCGCGATGGGCCCACACCACGGTGATGCCGATCATCGCCATGCAAAACTTGAGCCCCAGGCTGCTGTACGGAAAGACCGCGCAGGCGGCGATGGGAAGACCGATGGCCGCGGCAAGCGATCCCACCGACACATACTTGGTGATGGCGACGGCCACGATAAACATGCCCAGCAGCGAAAGTCCGATGGGCCAGTACCAGGCGAGTATGACGCCCAGCCCCACGGCGATGCCCTTGCCGCCACGGAAGTTAAGGTAGGGCGAGAAGATGTGTCCCCACACGGCAGCCAGGCAAATGACGCCGAGCATCCAGTCGCCGGCGGCACCGGGAGCCATGATGCTCACCGGGAAGCCATAGCCCACGCTCGCGATGAGCGGACGCGCGATAAGGACGCAGATGGCGCCCTTCAAGCAGTCGAGCAGCAGCGTGAGCGCGGCGACCTTGGGGCCGGCTACGCGCAGGGCGTTGGTGGTGCCGATGTTGCCGGAACCCGCCTTGCGAATATCCGTGTGGTTGAACACGCGGCCCAGGATCAGGCCAAACGGAATCGCTCCGATAAAGAACGAGACCACGGCGCAGATGGCGGTCAGCAGAATCGGATTATGCATCCTTTTGCTCCTTCTTCCTAAAGAAGAGTCGAATGGGCGTGCCGGAAAAATCGAAGGTCGAACGCATACGGTTCTCCACATAGCGCTGGTAGGTGTCGTTGACCAGGTCGCTGTGGTTGACGAAGAACGTAAACGTCGGCGGGTTGACGCCCGTCTGGGTCACGTAGTGCATGCGCAGGCGACGCTTGCCGTCCACCACGGTGTGGCCAAACTCGCGCAGGTCGGTGAGGAAGGTGTTGAGGCGCGAGGTGGTGATCTTTTGCGAGCGCGTCTTCTCGGCGGCGTCGACCATTGCCCAGATCTTCTCGACGCTGCGGCCGGTCAGGGCCGAGATGCGCAGGTACTGGGCCCAGGGAGCCATGACGCCCAGACGGCGGTCGACGGTCTCCATGCAGGCCTCGCGCTTGCGGTCGTCGTCGAGCAGATCCCACTTGTTGAGCAGAACGACGATGGCGCAGCCGCGTTCGATGGCCAAGCCCATGACCTTCTGGTCCTGCTCGGTAACGCCCACGGAGGCGTCGACGACGAGCAGTGCCACGTCAGCACGGTCGATGGCGCGCAGGCCGCGGACCATGGAGTAGTACTCGATGTTCTCGTACACGGTGCTCTTCTTGCGAATGCCCGCGGTGTCGACCATGCGGTAGTGCTTGCCGTTGCGCTCCACGACGGTGTCGATGGCGTCGCGCGTCGTGCCGGCGATGTTTGACACGATAGAGCGGTCGGCGCCCAGGATGCGGTTGAACAGCGAGGACTTACCGGCATTGGGGCGGCCGATGATGGCGACGTTCAGCGCGTCGGGGAACTCGTCGGCGACCTCGTCCTCCTCCTCGGGCAACAGGGCAACGATGTCGTCGAGCAGGTCACCCGTGCCGTGGCCGTGCAGTGCCGAGAGCGGCGTTGGCTCGCCGATGCCGAGCGAATAAAACTCCCAGATGCTGTCGTTTTCGCGATCGGGGTTGTCGAGCTTGTTCACCAGCAGAAAGACCGGCTTGTCGCAGCGCTTGAGCATGCGGGCGACCGACTCATCCTCCTCGGTGACGCCGGTGCGGCCGTCGACCACAAACAGGATGACGGCGGCTTCCTCGGCGGCGGCGAGGGCCTGGTCGCGGATGGACGTGGCAAAGACGTCATCGCTCTTGAGCGGCTCGATGCCACCCGTGTCGACGATGGTGAACTCGCGGCCGTTCCAATCGGCCGTGTGGTAGGAGCGGTCGCGCGTTACGCCGCGGGACTCATGGACGATGGCGTCCGAGGTCTGGGCCAGGCGGTTAACGAGCGTGGACTTGCCCACGTTGGGGCGTCCGACGACGGCGACGATAGGTTTCATCTGCACTCCTTTAATGGGTAGGGTCAGCGGAATTGGTAGAGCCTGCGGGCACAATGCCAAGGATATGCTCCAGGGTATCGAGCAGCTCATGCGGCATGGTTGACACCACATGAACCTCGGCGCCGCGAGCTTCAAGGCTTGCGAGTAAATCGTCACGATGATACTCGTCAAGCGTCATGCCGTCAGCGTTGAACATGAGCTTAGGCACAAAGAGCATAACCCCCGAGAGGTCCTGCGGCAGCTGCTCCAGAATGTCGCAGGCGACGATGAGGCCGGTCACATCCACGTTGCCGCCAAAGTAACGGTTTTCGATAGCGGTGACGGTGCCGGCAAGGCCCCGTGGCGACTCCACAAAGCGCGCCACGGTGTCGCGCGCGCTGGCGCCGGAGAGGCACAGGAGGCGCTGGCCACGGGAGGCGATTGCCTCGCGGACGCGGGCCAGACGCTCGGCGTCGGCGGCAAGAACGTCGTCGGTCTCGTCCAGATACGAGCGGATCATACCGATGCCGTCGTAATACTGCGGGTAGCCGTCGTAAAAATCGGCCTGGGGCGGCTCTATGCCGGCGTCCAGATAGAACTCATCGCTCATCTGGAAGGTGTGGCGGCCAAAGCGCTTGTAGGCACGATCCTGGAAGGGACGGATCATGGCAATGGTTTCGCGCGCGAGCTCGGGCTTGTCGCTGTATGACCAGGTAAAGCGCCTCTGATGCTTGGTAAAGCCCAGTGGCACAATGCCCAGGCTCGTGATCTGCTCGTGTTCCTCGCAAAAGCGTAGGGTCTTTTCCAGCTCCTCGCCGTCGTTCATGTCGGGGCACAAAACGATCTGCGCGTGAATCTCGATGCCGGCGGCCATGATGGCCTCGAGCACGTCCATGCCGCGCTGGGCGTTACGGCCCATCATGCGGCGGCGGACGTCGGGGCTTACGGCATGGACCGACACGTTCATGGGGCTCATGTTGCGGTCGATAACGTTTTGCACGTCCTCGTCGGAAAGATTGGTCAGCGTGACAAAGTTGCCCTGTAAAAAGCTCAAGCGGTAATCATCGTCACGAATATACAGCGTGGAGCGGCCGCCCTTGGGCAGCATGGTCATAAAGCAGAACACGCAGGCGTTCACACAGGTACGCATGCCGTCAAAGATGGGGCCGTCGAACTCAAGGCCCCAGTCCTCGCCGGGAAAGCGATCGAGCTCGACGGGGGTGACGGTGCCGTCGCTCGGGTCGAGAACCTCAAGTTCGACGGTGTCCTCGTCGGCCTCCCAGAGCCACACGATCATGTCGGTGAGTCGCTCGCCGTTGACCGTGAGCACGCGCATGCCCGGCTCAATACCCACATCCCATGCGGGCGATTCGGGACGCACGTTCTTTACGAGCGCGCCCTCACCCGGCTCGGGGTCGCGGCTGCGCCCGTAATCGGCCACCTCGGCGGCGTATGCGGGTACGGTCTGGTCCATGATTAGCGACAAAGCTCCTTGATGCGCGCAACGGCGCGTTCGATGTGTTCTTGCGGAGTTGAGGCTCCGGCGGTGATGCCGATGCGGCGCGCGTTGGCAAACCATGCGGCCTCAATCTCGGATGCTTCCTCGATGTGATGGGTGTGCTCGCAGACATCGGCACAAATCTGTGCCAGGCGGCGCGTATTGCCCGAATTTTTGCCGCCCACGACGACCATGCAGTCGCAGCGGTTGGCAAGTGAGGCGGCCGCCTGCTGTCGCTCGCTCGTGGCAGCGCAGATGGTGTTGATCACACGCAGCTCCTGCACGCGCGGGGTGATGGAGGCCACGACCTCGGCCAGGTTCTGCGCGGTTTGGGTGGTCTGCACAACCAGGCCCACCTTGCCCTTGAGCGGCAGCGCGTCCGCATCGGCGGCGCAACTCACGACCTGCGCGTCATCGCCGGCGTGGCCCAGGATGCCTTCGACCTCGGGGTGGCCCGGCTCGCCCACGACGATCACACGGTAGCCCTCGCGCACCAGGCGCTCGGCCGCCACATGGACCTTCTTGACGTAGGGGCAGGTGGCATCGACCACGGTAAGGCCGCGCTCGCGAGCGGCCTCGATTACCTGCGGCACCACGCCGTGCGCGCGAATGACCACGGTGCCCGATGCGGCGTCGTCCAAGGTGTCTGCCAGACCGACGCCTGCCTCGGCGAGCTCGCGCACCACGATGGGGTTATGGATGAGCGGACCCAGGGTGTGGACCTGAGCGCTCTCCCCTACCTGCGGCGCGGCGGCCAGCGCCATGTCGAGCGCACGCTGTACGCCGTAGCAGGTACCGGCATGCGCTGCGATTTCGATGGTGGGGGCGGCGGCCTGGTCGGACGCGGCCGAGGCGGTATTCATGACGTTCTCGCCCATGGCTAGAACCTGCCGGGGTGCTCGGCGCACAGGTCGTCGCGCATGGCGTAGACGCGGCTCATGGCCTCGGACTCAAACCATGCCAGGCGCTCCTTGCGCTTGAGCTCGGCCGGTGCATCGGATAGCGAGATAGCCTTGCCGGCACGAATCCAGCACTTTTTGGGGCGCATGAGCTTTTTGCCCGCAGGCGTAATATCGGACCAGCCGCAGATGGCGAGCGGGTTGACGGGCGCCTTGCCCATCTGGGCAATGAGCGCAAAGCCGCCGTGGACCTCGGGCTTAATCTCGCGCGAGCGGATGCGCGTGCCCTCGGGGAAGATCAGGACGTCCTCGCCGCGCTGCAGCGCGTGCTGGGCGGCGCGCAGGCACTTCATGTCGGCGGTGCCGCGCTCGACGGGGATGCCGCCCACGCGGCTAAAGGCCCAGCGCACGATCCTGCTCTTGGCAAACTCGGACTTAAAGATGGGGCGAACGCGGCGGCCGCCAAAGAATAGCGCCGTCTCTACAGCCAGGAGCTCGGCCATCGAGGTGTGGTTGCAGATGACCACGCTGCCGCGGCCTTCCTGGCGCTCAAACAGCAGGTCGCTGTCCTCTACCTTCCAGCGCCACATGAGCTTGGAGAAGACCCACAGGATGCCCATGACCACGAAGACGGTGCCACGGATGAGCACGGGGAACTCGGCATAAGGCGCGTTGTAGTAATCCTCGGGCGTCTGCTTAAACAGGCGCATGAGCTACCTCCTTTGGTTGATGAGGTCCTCGATTATCGAGACGACCTCGTCGATGGTATGTGCGGTGGAGTCGACATGCACGGCGTCCTCGGCAGGCACGAGCGGCGCGACCTCACGGCTGCTGTCGAGCTTGTCGCGCTGCTTGAGGGCGTCGAGGGTTTCGTCGACCTCGGCCTCGAGCTGCTCTTCGGTGAGCGGCTGGGCGTCGTTTTGGTGGCGCTGCAGCACGCGGCGACGGGCGCGCTCGCGTGGGTCGGCGGTCAGGAACACCTTGACCTGCGCGTTGGGGAACACAACGGTGCCGATGTCGCGGCCCTCGGCCACGATATCGCGGTCCTGGGCGGCGCGACGCTGATGGATGAGCATGGCGGCGCGTACGCCCGGGTAGGCCGAGACCTTGGAGACGTTGGCGTCCACCTGCGGGGTGCGAATGGCAGCCGAGGCGTCCTGGCCGTCAATGGTCAGGCGGGTGTCCTCGCCGGTGCCGTTGGTAAAGCGGATCTCGATCTGCTCGGCGAGGTCGTCGATGGCAGCCTCGTCGTCTAGATCGATGCCGCGGTCGAGCGCGGCGAAGGTGACGGCGCGATACATGGCGCCCGTGTCGAGCTTGTTAAAGCCCAGCTGGCGGGCGATCTCCTTGGCGATGGTGGACTTGCCGGAACCGGCGGGGCCGTCGATGGCGACGATCATGCAATGCTTCCTTTCGGTGGTTGACGTGCTGGTATGGGACGCGGGCGCTGCGGCTTGGCGGACTGGCTAGCCCGTGTAGCGCTCGCGGTAGGTGTTGCGCTTGGGCGCGGAGCCGTGGCTGCCGTGGTGGCGCGTGCGGGTCGCGGTGTTGGTCGCCGGCGCAGCGCCGCGCTTGGCACCGGCCTGCTTGGGCGGGATGCCGCCGGCCTTGAGGATCTGCACCTCGCGGTCGGTGAGCTCGCGCCACGAGCCCTTGGCCACGTCCTTGAGCTCCAGGCCGGCAAAGTTGCAGCGGTGCAGGCGGATCACCGGGTGGTGGATCTTGCTCAGCATGCGCTTGACCTGGTTCTTGCGCCCCTCGCGGATGATGACCTCCACGGCGGTGGTGCCGGGCTTCACACCCTGCGGAGCCACCGCCTCGGCCTCGCGCGCGGTAATGACGCGGCAGATCGCCGGCTGGCACAGGCCGTCGTCGAGCTCGATGCCGCGGCGCAGCGGTTCCAAGTCGCGATCGGTCAGGTGGCCGTCCACGAGCGCCTGGTAGGTCTTGTAGACGTGCTTGCTGGGGTGCAGCAGGTCCTGCGACAGGTCGCCGTCGGTGGTAAAGAGCAAAAGGCCCGTGGTGTCGCGGTCCAGGCGGCCCACCGGGAAGAGCCCCGGAAAGCGGTCGCGCGGGACCAGGTCGGCCACGCAGGGGCGCTCCTGCGGATCGCTCATGGTGGTGAGGTAGCCGGTCGGCTTGTAGAGCATCAGGTACACGGCGCCCTGGTTGAGCTTGACGGGCATGCCGTCAACCTCGATATGGTCGCGGTCCACATCGACCTTGGTGCCCAGTTCGGTCGCGATCTGGCCGTTGACAGTCACGCGGCCGGCGGTCATCAGGTCCTCCGAGCCGCGGCGGCTCGCAACACCCGCGCGCGCCAAAAAACGCTGCAGGCGCATGGTGTGCGGGTAGACGGGCTGGGGGTCGGTCGCGGGTGCGCCCGTGGCACCGGCGACGCGCGTCTCCCCTGCCTCGTTAGTCCTCGTCATGCGTATCCTCCGCAGCGTCGTCGGTGGCAAGTGTTTCCTCGCCACCGACTGCCTCGACATCCTCAACATCGGTATCCAGCAGCTCGCGCTCTTCGTCCAGGTCCTCGACCTGCTCCTCGAGCGTAGACTGAATGCTGCGGCCGCTCAGGCGCTCGCGGATAAATTGACGCGACTGCTCGTCGGGGGCAAACTGCTCCAGATCGGGCAGGTCGCGGGTGGAGCGCAGACCAAACTTCTCCAAAAAGGCGTTGGTCGTGCCGTAAATGATGGCCTGACCGCGCTGGGGGTCGCGGCCGAGCTCGCGCACCAGACCCTTGTCAACGAGCGACGCGATGACGCCGTCGGAGTTGACGCCGCGGATGCCCTTGACCACCTCGCGCGTGACGGGCTGGTGGTAGGCGATCACAGCAAGAGTCTCGAGTGCCGCCTGCGACAGTTTTTGCGTATCCCAGCTCAGCACATAGGACTCGACCACATCGTGGTAGGCAGGATGCGTAAACAGGCGCCAGCCGCCGGCGACCTCGCGCAGCTGAAAGCCGCGGTTGGCCTCCTCGTACTCAACTTTGAGCTCGGCCAAAAGCGACGCACACTCGCCCGGGGCGATATCCAGCGCATCTGCCAGCGCGGGCGCGCTCACCGGATCGCTCGAAACCAGCAACAGCGCCTCGAGGGCGCCTTTGAGGCTGTTTGCCTCTAGCGTAGAAAGGGTTGACATGGTTGCCGCTCCTATTCGGTGAGCTCGGGGCCCTCGCCGGGCACGTAGGCCTCGGCGCCCTCGACGCGGTTGATGCGGATGGTTCCAAAGATCTCGTCCTGGCTCAGGGTGAGCGAGCCGCGCTTGGCGAGCTCCAGCATGGCCAGGAAGGTGACGACGAGCTGCTCGGTGGCGGCGTCGCCGTCCAACAGCTCGCGGAAGGTACAGGTTTGGTGCGCCATGGTAAAGCGGTCGACCGAGGCCACGGTCAGATCGAGCGGCACGCGATGCGGCGCTACGTGCTCGGCCTCCAGCAGGAAGGTCTGGCGCTTGCCGTCCAGGTCGGCGCAGATGACGGCGAGGCCACGCAGGGTAATGCCGGCCAGGTAGTCGGGCATAAGGCCCAAAAACTCGGGGTCGGGACCGGCCACACGCGGATGCATGCGGCTTTCGGCCTGCATGCGCGCGCCAAGAGCCGCCGCCGCGCCCTTAAACTGCTTGTAGGCGATCAGGCGCTGGATCAGGACCTCGCGCAGGGCGTCGCCGTCGAGTGCGCTGAGCTCTTCGAGGTCTTCGTCAATCTCGTCATCGTCGTCGGCTTTGCGCGGGGCCTCCTGCGGCACCAGCGAGGCGGCCTTGATGTCCAAAAGGGTTGCCGCGACCAGCAAAAAGTCGCTCGCCACGTCCAGGTCCAGCGCCTCAATACGCTCGACCTCGGCCAGGTACTGCTCGGCCACCTCGCTGATAGAGATGGCGCCGATATCAACTTTTTGGCGGGTTACCAACTGCAGCAGCAGGTCGAACGGTCCGCTGTAGACCTGCGTCGACACGCGATACGACATCTTCGACCTCCTTTGACGGCGCCTTCGCGGCGCGGTTTGGGTGCATGTTGCGACCGTTTTGCACGGTCGACCTGTAAGTTTACCTTAGATGCCGGCGATTGCGAAGTTGAGCAGCTGCTCCGCCAGCGGATACACGGTAACGTCGAAATAGCGGCCGATCACATCGATACCGGTCCACATGGGCAGTAGATACAGCACAATGATAAGAATCGGCATGGCGTATTGCTGAAGTTGGTAGTAGTTGGCGAGTGCCTTGCCTTTGAGAAACGGCACGATGATAGACGAGCCGTCAAGCGGCGGAATCGGGATGAGGTTAAAGAACGCAAGCGACAGGTTGACCACGATAAAGGTGGCGCCGAAGTTCATGATTTGGGACGCTACGGCAAAGGACATGCTGGTGTAGAGGTTGCCGTATGCTGCGTGCATGATGGCGGCCGCAAGGCACGCCAGTGCGATGTTCGATACGGGGCCGGCTGCGCTCACCAAGACCTCGTCACGCTTGGGGTGCTTGAGGTTGTTGAGGTACACGGGCACCGGCTTGGCAAAGGCAAACACCGGGCCGCCGGCGGCGAGCATGAGCAGCGGCAGAAGGACGGTGCCAAACGGATCGATGTGGTTGAGCGGGTTGAGCGAGACGCGGCCGCGCGAACGGGCCGTCTTGTCGCCAAGCGCCCAGGCTGCGGCGGCGTGTGCGCTCTCGTGGATCACGATGCCCACGATGACGGCGACGGCGCTGGCAAGTAGGTTCATGAAGTAGCTGCTGGACATAACGATCCCTTAGCGGACGCGGCGCGAGGCGCGCGTAAGCAGGTGGTCGGCCACAAACAGGATGACGGCAACGATGGCGTAATCCAGGCGGAACACACCGCCAAAGGGCGATGTGATGACGCCGTAGCCCGCGATAGCGCTCGGCAGCGCGCGCGAAAGCTCAACGACAAAGCCCACAATCTGCAGCTTGGCGGTGAGGCCGCTAAAGCACAGCAGCACAGTCATCGCGCTCATAAAGATGCCGCAGATGCGGCACGCGATGGCGATGATGCTCATCGCCACGGCAGCGGCCTTACGAGAGTTCACGCGCAGTCTCCTCTTCGATCTGGGTGGAAAGCTCGAGCCATTCGTCCTCGAGCTTGGGCAGCTCTTGCTTAAGGCCGTTATATTCCCCCAGCGCGGCGTTGAACTTATCCTGATCGGCATAAAGCTCTTCGCTCGCCATCAATTCCATAAGCTCGTCATAGCGGGCACGCTTTTTGTCGAGCTCGGCCTCGATCTTCTTGAGCTGGTTGCGCACGCCCTTGAGCTTTTTGTTGAGCGCAGCGCGGGCCTGGGCCTCGGCGCGCTTTTGCTCCTTGGTCTTTTTGCCCTCGGCCGGCTTAGGCGCTGCTGCGGGGGTATCGGCCTGGGCGGCGCTGGCTTTGGTGGGCTTGGCCGCGGAAGGTGTGCTCTCCCCTGCAGCCTCGGCGGCGGCGCGGGCTGCGAGGTCCTCGCGCTTGTAGAGGTAGTAGTCGTAGTCGCCGTCATAGACCGTGACATTGCCATCGCGGATATCGATCACGCGGTTGGCCACGGCTCGCACCAGGTGCTCGTCGTGACTGATCAGAACAATGGTGCCGGGGAAGTTTTGCAGGGCGTTCTCGAGCATGTCCACCGAGTCGATGTCCAAGTGGTTGGTGGGCTCGTCCAGGCACAGAAGCGCCTCAGGGGCCACGAGCATCTTAGCCAGGGCCAGACGCGCCTTTTCGCCGCCGGAAAGAACGCGAACCTGCTTTTCGGTAGAATCGTTGTCGCTAAACAGGAAGGCGCCCAGTAGGCTGCGCTGCTGCGGCACGGTCCACTTGGGCGTAACGGTGTCGATTTCTTGCAGGACGGTGTTGGACTCGGTCATGCCTTCGAGCGCGTGTTGGGCGTAATAGGCCACGCCCACGTTGGTACCTAGTTCGCGCGTGCCGGTAGTGGGCGGCTCAAGGCCGGCGATGATCTTCATGAGGGTGGACTTGCCGGCGCCGTTAGGGCCGACGAGCGCCACATGCTCGCCGCGATAGAGCTTAAGGTCGATATCGCTATAGATGTGCTTGTTGCCGTAGGACTTGGACACGCCCTCCAGGCCCACGACCATGTCGCCGGAGCGCGGCGGATCGGGGAACTTAAAGTCGATGTGCTTGTGGCCCTCGGGCAGGATGACGAGCTCCTTTTTGATCTGCTCGATCTTGCGGATGCGCTCCTGCGCCTGGGCGGCCTTGGTGGGCTTGTAGCGGAACTTGTCGACGAAAACCTGCATGTGGGCGATGTCGCGCTCCTGGGCGGCACGCTTGGCGCGCATCTGCTCCAGGTTGTCCTCGCGCTGCTTGAGGTAGCTGCTGTAATTGCCGGTGTAGGTGGTCACGCGGCGGTTCTCGAGCGCGGCGACGTGGTCGACGCAGGCGTCCATAAAGGCGCGGTCGTGGCTGACGATGAGCACGGCGCCGTCGTAGTTGGCGATAAAGCCGCGCAACCACTGGACGCTTTCGAGGTCCAGGTGGTTGGTGGGCTCGTCCAGAAGCAGCAGGTCGGGATGGCGCAGGAAGAGCTTAGCCAGCGCGATGCGCATCTGCCAGCCGCCCGAGAACTCGGAACACGGGCGCTCAAAGTCGGTGACCTTAAAGCCCAGACCGGACAGGATCTTGCGGGCATTGCTTTCGAGCTCGTAGCCGCCCAAGTGCTCAAAGCGGTCCTGGACCTGGCCGTACTCGTTAAGGAGCGCGTCGACGTCCTTGCCCTGCTCAGAGAGCTCGGTGATCTGGGCTTGCAGCTCGTTGGCGCGCTCACCCATGCGGCGGATTTCCTTGGCGGCGGCCATGACCTCGGCGAGGATGGTCGTGTCCTTGTGCTCCAGGTTGGTTTCCTGCTCGAGGTAGCCCACCTGACAGTCCTTGGAGTACTGGACCTGGCCGGCGTCGGGGCTGTCGATACCCATGATGATTTTGAGCATGGTGGTTTTGCCGGCGCCGTTGGGTCCCACGAGCGCAAAGCGCTCGCCGGGGTTGATCTGAAAGGACGCGCCGCTAAAGAGGACGCGCGCGCCGAAGCTTTTTTCGATCTTGTCGACCAGGAGGATCATGGTGCCGCCTTTGACCTTGTGTGCCTATATGAAAAAAGGCCCCAACTTGCGTTGGAGCCTCATTCAATGCTCGGGTGGAGACGAGGGGGATCGAACCCCTGACCTCTTGACTGCCAGTCAAGCGCTCTCCCAGCTGAGCTACGCCCCCGTGCGAAGAAGTACTATACGGGAACTCGGACGGCGATGCAAGGACAATTTTAGAAAAACTTTCGCCGTCGCGGCGCGGGGGCGCGGACCCGCACAGGATCGAGGGTCCGCGATGCCTGGCCATGCCCGCGGGGCGCGCCCTAAGGCGTGCGGTGCTGCCGCAGCCCGCCTTTCCGGCTCCAGCCCGGTCGCCCCCGGGGACCTCCCGCCATGAACGCGACCCAAGGCGTTTGGAAGTGGGCAAACAAGCTACTTGCAAGAAAATGTTGCCATGAAAAAGAAACAGGCCAGACAAATTGCCTGACCTGTTGAAAAACCTGGTGGGCCCTCCGGGATTCGAACCCAGAACCCAGGGATTATGAGTCCCCTGCGCTAACCGTTGCGCCAAGAGCCCTTTATATTAGTGGTTGCAAAGGCAATGGAGAAGTTCCATTTAGCGTGTCGTTGCACCACGACGTGAAATACTACCATGCGCGCAATGGTCATTCAACGCACGATCTTTTCGATCGGAAGGATCATGGTCCTGCCTTTGACCTTGTGTGCCTATATGAAAAAAGGCCCCAACTTGCGTTGGAGCCTCATTCAATGCTCGGGTGGAGACGAGGGGAATCGAACCCCTGACCTCTTGACTGCCAGTCAAGCGCTCTCCCAGCTGAGCTACGCCCCCGTGCGAAGAAGTACTATACGGGAACTCCTCCAAGGGTGCAAGAACAATTTTGAAGAAACTTTTTTGATCACACTCTCTGTGTCAAAAAGAAAAAGGCCAGAGGCTTATCACCTCTGACCTGTGCTTTTGATGGTGGGCGATACAAGATTCGAACTTGTGACCCCATCCGTGTGAAGGATATGCTCTACCCCTGAGCCAATCGCCCGTCGCCTTTC
Source organism: Collinsella sp. HCP3S3_E5 (assembly GCF_052067635.1). NCBI lineage: Bacteria > Bacillati > Actinomycetota > Coriobacteriia > Coriobacteriales > Coriobacteriaceae > Collinsella > Collinsella sp. HCP3S3_E5. Next base: position 23,550 of record NZ_JBQHQF010000028.1, read on the forward strand.
GGCAAAAGAGATACTAACATAGCAACGCGAGGATTACCAAGAACTTTTTGGCTTCGATTGTAAAATCGTATGCCAACCTTGATTATCAACTTTATCCGAACACCTCCCACATTCATCCGTACATGTGCGGATGAATGTGGGAACCCGATACCCTGAGGGCCGGATCGGCCGGCCCCGGGAGATCGGA
>NZ_JBQHQF010000029.1:0-21758 GCF_052067635.1 Collinsella sp. HCP3S3_E5
GGTGAGCCCGGCGCCGCGAAGCGCCCTGGCCCTCTCCACCATTCTCCTACTGTATGCCATGCGGACTCCGTTCCGGACCTCAACGGTCCAACTTTTTGTCCGCAGTCCCACGTCCGGAGTGGGATGCGGTTTCCGCTTTGGACTCCTGCCGGAAAGCGCGTCCCAGTCTGAAGGTTCAAAATGGGATGCGCTTTCCGAATCAAAGGCCTTGCGGAAAGCGCGTCCCAGAATTGGCGTTCAAAACGGGGCGCATTTTCCGAAACATGGCCCTGAGGGAAGCTGTGTCCCGTTCTGAGCTGAAATACCGGGACGCAGTTTCCCTTTCAAACAGAACAAGGCGCGCTGCCTGCGGTTGATGCAGGCAGCGCGCCTTTTGCGTTGGGCCTCGTTGAGGTTCGAAGTCGTGGCTTGCGACCTTTAGGAGCGGGCGGCTCCGTCGACGGGGAGCACGGCGCCCGTGACGTAGGAGGACATGTCGCTCGCCAGGAAAACAAAGGCGTTGGCGACATCCTCGGGCTCGCCCATGCGACCCAGCGGAATGGTGGCGATGATGGGCTTGATGACCTCTTCGGGCAGGTTGGCGACCATATCGGTTTTGGTTACGCCGGGTGCGACGGCATTGACGCGAATGCCCATGGGGGCGAGCTCGCGCGAGAGCGACTGGACCATGCCGTTGACGGCAAACTTGGACGTGGGGTAACCGACGCCGGAGGGCTGACCGTACTTGGCGACCATCGAGCTCGTGGTGGTGATGGTGCCGCCGTGGCCGGCCTCGGTCATAATCTTGGCGGCCGCCTGGTGACCGTTAAAGACAGCGACGACGTTAAGGTCCATGACTTTGGCGAACTCCTCGGCCGTGTAGTCCAAAAGCGGCGAGCGCTGGGAGATGCCGGCGTTGTTGACGACCGTGTCCAAGCCGCCCATGTCGGTTGCAGCCTGGGTAAAAGCCTCGGTCACGGCCTCGAGTGAGGTGAGGTCGCAGGAGCGGCCCCAGACCTTGGCGTCGGGATAGGCGGCCGCCAGCTTCTCAACGGCCGCGTCGGCAGTCTCCTGGCGCGAGCCAAAGACGGTGACGGCGGCACCCTCTTCGATAAAACGGCAGGCGATGGCATAGCCGATACCGCGCGTGCCTCCGGTGACGATTGCTTTCTTGCCCTCGAGCAACATAGTGCTTCCTCTCATCGCGGGCGGACATTCTCAGCACAGCGTAGCGGTAGCCGGAATCGACCGCGTTTGCATATCGGTGAACGGTGGCGCGCGTTACCGATGAGCGGCTCGCGCAAATGTGCTCTGCCGTTGTGCTTAGGGCAGGAGGCAAAAGGGCTCCCGTCCCACATCGGACGCGAGCCCTCAAAGCGCGTATTGCTGGGCGAGCGTTGGGTTAGTTGGCCATGACGCCTTCGGTCCAGGCCTCAACATCCTCGATGCGCAGGACGTTGGCGACCTCGGCCACGCAGTCGACGCTGGCAAGCTCGGCGGCGGCAGCCTGGACGTCCTTCTCGAGCGCGCGGTGCGTCAGGAAGATGACCGAGCAGGTATCGCTGGCGCCCGACTTGCCATCCTCGACCTGGTTGATGAGCGAGATCGAGATGTTGTGCTTGGCAAAGATATCGACCGTCTCGGACAGGGCGCCCACGCGGTCGGCGACCTTCAGGCGCACATAATACTTGGTCTGGAGTTCGTCCATGGGCTTAAAGGCGAGGTTGTGGCCATAGGGTTCAATCTCGGGCAGCGGAGCCACGCCGCGGCTGATCTGCTCGGAGAGCGACAGGATATCGCCCACGACGGCACTCGCGGTGGGGAAGGAGCCTGCGCCGGCACCGTAGAACATGGTCTCGCCCACGGCATCGCCTACCACGTAGACAGCGTTCATGGCGCCGTTGACCTTGGCGAGCATGTGGTCGGCGGGAATCAGCGTGGGATGCACGCGGACGTCGACGCCGGCGTCGGTGTTGCGGGCGATGCCGAGCAGCTTAATGGTGTAGCCGAGCTCGCGGGCCTGGGCGATGTCCTCGGCGCCGATGGTACGGATACCCTGCTGGTACACATCATCGGTGGTCACGCGGGTGCCAAAGCCGATGGAGGCGAGGATCGCCGTCTTGCTGGCGGCGTCGAAGCCGTCGACGTCGGCGGACGGGTCGGCCTCGGCATAGCCCTTGGCCTGCGCGTCGGCAAGCACGTCGGCGTAATCGGCGCCCTCGGCGTCCATGCGCGACAGGATATAGTTGGTGGTACCGTTGAGAATGCCGGCGATGGTCAGGATCTTGTTGCCCACCAGGTCGTGCTCGAGCGTGCTCACGATGGGGATGCCGCCGCCGCAGCTGGCCTCGCACTTAATCTGCACGCCGCACGCGCGCGCCTTCTCGGCGAGCGTCTCGACATGACGGCCCAACAGGGCCTTGTTGGCAGAGACGACGTGCTTGCCGTGCTCAAAGGCCGTGGTGAAGATCTCGGTCGCGGGATGCTCGCCGCCGATCAGCTCGACGACGATATCGACGGCGGGGTCGGTAACGACGTCATGCCAGTCACTCGTAAAGGCCTCGCGCTCAATACCGGCTGCCTCGGCCTGCTCCCAGGCAAGCGCGCAGGCGCGGGTCAGCTTAAGGTCGATGCCGTAGGCGGCCAGGTACTCATCGTGGTGGCTCTTGATCAGACGGGCCACGCCGCCGCCGACGGTTCCCAGACCGATCAGACCGACGTTCACGGTGCGCAGGGGTTCGCTCATAGATAGCTCCTTCGTGCATCTTATAGATTGATTGATCAAGTAATGTTGAGTGCATTCTAGCGTGAACCGAGAGCGCGTGCTCGCCAGGCAACAGGAGTCGCACAAAACGGCACCCCCGAAACGCTGCGGAAACATTGGAAACATGCTCGCTACAAACGGAACTCCGTAACAAACTGTCAACGTTTGCGCCATAAGGTTTGCCCCGTACCGCAAGACGGCCGCACCGCGGCCAGCGAAAAAGGGGGACACCATGTTCAACATCAACAGCACGCTCAGCCGTAGGAACTTTCTCGCCGGCGCCGCGGCGCTCGGCAGCGCTGCCACACTCGCTGGTTGCTCGTCGGGTGGCTCGGACGGCGGCTCCGCCGATGACGGTAAGACCTTCAAGATCGGTGTCATCGGCCCTCTGACCGGCGCCGCGGCAACCTATGGCGTTTCGGCCGAGAAAGGTGCCAAGCTCGCCGCCAAGGATTTCTCGACCAAGGATCTCAAACTCTCGCTTAAGTCCGAGGATGACGTCGCCGACGGCGAGAAGGCCATCAACGCCTTCAATACCTTGTGCGACTGGGGCATGCAGGCGCTCGTCGGCCCCGTCACAACTGGTGCCGCCGTCGCCGTCTCGGGCGAGATCGCCGACGATATGCTCATGGTCACGCCTTCGGCCTCGTCGCTCGACGTCACCAAGGATAAGACCACGGTCTTTCAGGTTTGCTTCACCGATCCCACCATGGGCGCCAGCGCCGCGAAGTTTTTGGCCGAGAAGTATGCAGACGCCAAGATCGCCCTGTTCTACAACTCCGGCGATACGTATAGCTCGGGCGTTGCCGACGCTTTTGCCGAGCAGGCCAAGGCGTCCAAGCTCGATATCGTCGATACCGAGACCTTTAAGGACGACTCTTCCACGAGCTTTACCAACCAGCTCACCAAGGCCAAGGAGGCCGGCGCCACGCTTATCTTTGCCCCGATCTATTACACGCCGGCGTCCGTCCTGCTCAAGAACGCCAAGGACATGGGCTACGAAATGACCCTCATGGGCACCGACGGCATGGACGGCCTGCTCTCCGTTGAGGGCTTCGACACCTCTCTTGCCGAGGGCGTGCTGCTCATGACCCCGTTCTCTGCCGACGATGAGAAGAACGCCGACTTCGTCAAGGCATATAAGGACGCCTACAACGAGACGCCCAACCAGTTTGCCGCCGATGCTTATGACTGCATCCACGCGATTGTCGAGGCAATCGATGAGGCGGACATCGACATTACGGTCGACGGCGCCGACATTGCCGGCGACCTTGCCAAGGCTATGCGCAAGATCAAGATTGAGGGCCTGACAGGCGAGCTCACGTGGAACGACGAGGGCCAAGTCGAGAAGCCCGCTACGGCCTATGTGATTCAGGACGGCAAGTACATCGCCGCCTAAGTGCATATAACGAGACCGGTGGGGCCATGTTATTCAGGGCAGGAAAGCTTGTAACAGAACGGAAACATTACTTTCACACAATAAAGTCGCTAAACTGTATAAACCGACAGAAATACGCATAATTATGGATAAATGGACAAGGCAAAAGAAAAGTTGAAATAATCGCCACTTTTCTCAACTAAAGCGTCTACTATTTTGCGAACGCCGAAGACGGCGGAGGATGGCCTGTCGGGTAACCGAAACCCGACGAGATTTGAGAGGAGAGCCGCATGTCGAGCCTCACCGGTAAGTCATTGAACCCTGTTATGAATCGCAGGAGCGTTATCGCGAGCGCAGCAGGTCTGGGGGCGATGTCCATTCTAGCTGGCTGCTCCTCCAACGGCGGCGACAGCGGTTCCGCTTCGAGTGACGCTTCGTTTAAGATCGGCACCATTGGCCCGCTGACCGGTGCCGCCGCGTCTTACGGCAAGTCCGTTACCCAGGGCGTCGAGCTTGGCTGCAAGGACTTCTCCACCAAGGAGCTGCCGCTTGCCAGCAAGGCCGAGGACGACCAGGCCGACGGCGAGAAGGCCGTCAACGCCTTTAATAACCTGCTCGACTGGGGCATGCAGGCCCTCGTCGGCCCGACCACCACGGGTGCGTCGGTTGCCGTTGCCGCAGAGTGCAGTAACGACCCCAAGACATTCATGATCACCCCGTCCGCGTCCTCCGAGGACGTCACCGACGGAAAGGATTGCGTCTTCCAGGTTTGCTTTACCGACCCCAACCAGGGCGTCAACGCTGCCAAGTTCCTGGCAGAGAAGTATGCGGACGAGAAGTTCGTGCTGTTCTATAACTCCGGCGACGCTTATTCTTCGGGCATTGCAGATTCCTTTAAGGCTCAGGCCGCTGAGTCTAAGCTCGAGATTGTTGACGAGGAGACCTTTAAGGACGACTCCGCTACGAGCTTTACCAACCAGCTGACCAAGGCCAAGCAGGCCGGCGCCACCATGATCTTTGCGCCGATCTACTACACGCCGGCGTCCGTCCTGCTCAAGAACGCCAAGGACATGGGCTACGACGTCAAGATGATGGGATGCGACGGCATGGACGGCATCCTGGGCGTCGAGGGCTTCGACACCTCTCTTGCCGAGGGTCTGCTGCTCATGACCCCGTTCTCCGCCGACGACGAGAAGAATGCCGACTTCGTCAACGCTTACAAGGATAAGTACGGCGATACCCCCGACCAGTTTGCCGCCGATGCCTACGACGGCGTGCACGCGGTGGCCGAGGCCCTCAAGGAGGCCGGTCTTGGTGTCGACGCCGACCCGACCGAGGTTGCCGAGAAGCTGCCCAAGGCTATGCTCAAGATTACCGTTGACGGTCTGACCGGCAAGCTCTCCTGGAACGACAAGGGCCAGGTCCAGAAGGATCCTACGGCGTATGTCATCACCGACGGCAAGTACGTACTGGCCTAATAGGCCGCCTTACATAGAGCGGTTTTGATCCCAAGCAGGGGAGGTTTTCGCCTTCCCTGCTTGCTTGGTATCTGGGGACAACGTAACGTCCCTGTTTCATACATCAACTGGAAACCTATTCGAAAGGGGGATGTGGAACATGACGGTCTTTATCCAATACCTGGTCAACGGCCTGTCCATGGGCAGCGTCTACGCCATCATCGCGTTGGGCTACACCATGGTCTACGGTATCGCCAAGATGCTCAACTTCGCTCACGGCGATGTCATCATGGTCGGTGCCTATGTCTCGTTCTGCGCCACGTCGTATCTCGGCCTTCCGGGCTGGGCATCTGTAGTTCTCTCTTGTGTGGTCTGCACGGTTCTCGGTGTTCTCATTGAGGGTCTGGCCTATAGGCCGCTGCGCCAAGCAGGCCCGCTGGCCGTTCTGATCACGGCCATCGGTGTGTCCTACTTCCTGCAGAATGCCGCGCAGCTTCTGTGGGGCGCCACGCCCAAGAACTTCACTTCGCTCGTCACCTTCCCGGTGCCGGAGTTCTTGGCCAAGTTCAACGTAAGTGCCGTCTCGCTCGTCACCATCGTCGCCTGCCTGGTTATCATGGCCGGTCTGATGATCTTTACAGGTAAGACCAAGATGGGCAAGGCCATGCGCGCCGTGTCCGAGGACAAGGCCGCCGCTCAGCTCATGGGCATCAACGTCAACCGCACCATCTCGATGACGTTCGCCATCGGCTCCGCCCTTGCCGCCATCGCCGGTGTGCTCCTGTGCTCCTACTCGCCGGTTCTGCAGCCCACCACGGGCGCCATGCCTGGCATCAAGGCCTTCGACGCTGCCGTTTTCGGCGGCATCGGCTCCATCCCCGGTGCCTTTGTCGGCGGCATTCTCATCGGCATCATCGAGGCGATGGCGCAGGCTTACATTTCCACGAGCCTTGCCAACTCCATCGTCTTTGGCGTTTTGATCATCGTCCTGCTCGTCAAGCCTGCCGGCCTCTTGGGCAAGTACGTACCCGAGAAGGTGTAGGTGAGCGTTATGAAGTTTCTTACAGACAAGCAGACGCGTCACGACTTTGTCACGTACGCCATGTGCGTTGTGGCGTTCGCCATCGTGTTCTTTATGCAGTCTAACCACATGATTCCGCGCATGATTGTCGGTCAGCTGGTTCCCATCACGGCCTATATCGTCATGGCCATCTCGCTCAACCTCGTCGTCGGCATCGCGGGTGACTTGTCGCTGGGCCACGCGGGTTTTATGAGCGTCGGCGCCTATACGGGAATCGTCACCGCCGTCGCGCTGGAGAGCGCCGTTCCGTCTGACCCGGTGCGTCTGATCATCAGCATTGTGGTCGGCGCTATCGCCGCTGCCATTCTGGGCTTCCTGATCGGTATTCCGGTTCTTCGCCTGAGCGGTGACTACCTGGCCATCGTAACCTTGGCCTTTGGCGAGATTATCAAAGAGATCGTTACCTGCCTCATTGTGGGCGTCGATTCCCGCGGCCTGCACGTGATCTTTAACATCACGGGCAATTCCACGATCGACGACCTACACCTGCTCGAAGACGGCACCGCTATCATCAAGGGTGCCCAGGGCGCATCTGGTGTTTCGACCTACTCGACGTTCCTTGCTGGCGCCATCCTGGTTATGGTTGCGCTCGTGATTGTGCTCAACTTGGTCCGCAGCCGCACCGGTCGTGCCATCATGGCCGTGCGCGATAACAAGATCGCTGCCGAGTCCGTGGGTATCTCCGTCACCCAGTACCGCATGATCGCCTTCGTGGTTTCCGCCGCTCTCGCCGGTGCTGCCGGAGCCCTCTTCGGCGGTAACTTCTCGCAGCTCTCCGCCACTAAGTTCGACTTCAACACGTCGATTCTCATTCTGGTGTTCGTGGTCCTGGGCGGTCTGGGCAACATGCGCGGTTCCGTCATCGCGGCGGCGCTGCTCACGGTGCTCCCCGAGCTGCTCCGTCAGTTCTCGGACTACCGCATGCTCATCTACGCCATCGTGTTGATTCTGGTCATGGTCTTTACTAACAACCCGCAGCTCAAGGCGTTCTTCGCGCGCATTAAGGACCGCTTTGCTTCCAAGAAGGAGGTGGCAACCGATGCCCAGTAAGTTTGAGTTCAACAAGGGCAAGATGGTCCCGTATCCTTCTGGCGCCATCGTTCCCGACCGCGACCTGGGCGAGCGCCCGGCGCTCGAGTGCATCCACCTGGGCATTGAGTTCGGCGGCCTTAAGGCGGTCGACGACTTTAGCCTGACCATCGGTAAGACCGAGATCGCCGGTCTCATCGGCCCCAACGGCGCCGGCAAGACCACGGTCTTCAACCTGCTCACCAAGGTGTACCAGCCCACGCACGGCACCATCCTGCTCGACGGTGAGGACACCTCGGGCAAGTCCGTCTACCAGGTCAACCGCATGGGTATCGCTCGTACCTTCCAAAACATCCGCCTGTTCAACACCATGACGGTGGAGGACAACGTAAAGGTCGGCCTGCACAACCAGGAGCGCTACTCCGGCTTTGAGGGCGTGCTGCGCCTGCCGACGTATTGGAAGCACGAGAAGGCCGCCCATGAGCGCGCCATGGAGCTTCTGTCTATCTTTGATATGGAACATCTGGCAAACGAGCAGGCCGGCTCGCTACCTTACGGCGCTCAGCGTCGTTTGGAGATCGTCCGCGCGCTTGCCACCAATCCCAAGCTACTACTGCTCGACGAGCCTGCCGCCGGCATGAACCCGTCCGAGACTGCGGAGCTCATGGCGAACATCGTCAAGATTCGCGACACCTTTGGCATTGCCATCATGCTCATCGAGCACGACATGTCGCTTGTCATGAATATTTGCGAGGGTATCTGCGTGCTTAACTTTGGCAAGGTCATCGCCAAGGGCACGGCCGAGGAAATCCAGAACAACGAAGCCGTTATTGAGGCTTATCTGGGCAAGCAGGATAAGGGGGAGAACTAAATGGCAGAGCCGATGCTTTCCGTCTACAACATCAACGTCTGGTACGGCGCCATCCACGCCATTAAGGACATCTCCTTTAACGTTAACGAGGGCGAGATCGTTGCCCTGATTGGCGCGAACGGCGCCGGCAAGTCCACGACGCTCAAGACTGTCTCGGGCCTGCTTCGCTCCAAGACCGGCTCCATCAAGTTTATGGGCGAGGACATTATCCATACGCCCGCCGACAAGCTGGTTGGCAAGGGCCTGTCTCAGGTACCCGAGGGGCGTCGTGCCTTTTTGCAGATGACGGTCGAGGAGAACCTGGAGATGGGTGCCTATACACAGCCCAAGTCCACGGTTGCCCCGGGCCTCGAACGTGTTTACGAGCAGTTCCCGCGCCTGAAGGAGCGCCGTCGCCAGGTGGCCGGCACCCTTTCGGGCGGCGAGCAGCAGATGCTCGTTATGGGTCGTGCCCTTATGAGTAACCCCAAGCTGCTCATGCTCGACGAACCCTCCATGGGTCTGGCGCCGATCCTGATCGAGCAGATCTTCCAGATTGTCGAGGATTTGCACAAGGCCGGCACCACGGTGCTCCTGGTCGAGCAGAACGCGCAGATGGCGCTTTCCATCGCCACACGCGGCTACGTGCTCGAGACCGGCAAGATCACCATGACCGGCACCGGCCAAGAGCTGCTGCACGACGACAACGTCCGCAAAGCTTATCTTGGTGGTTAATCCATCCAGTAATTGGGGCGCTGACCAACTCGGTCAGCGCCCCTTTTGAAATGATCCGTTGGCTTGGTATTTAAAGTGCGACAATGCCGTGTGGAAATAGAAGTGGCATCTGGGGGTCTATCTATGCTGTACGAGTTTTGTGCCGAGAACTTTGAGCGGGTGCCGGCGGCCATTGCGGCCGGTGCGGGACGCATTGAGCTGTGCGACAACCTTGCGGTTGGTGGCACCACGCCCTCGGCCGGCGTTATCAGCGCTACGACCAGCTATGCTCGCGAGCACGATGCACGGGTGATGTGCATGATCCGTCCGCGTGGCGGCGACTTTCACTACAACCAGGACGAGCTGCGCATGATGGAGATGGACTTGGGCCTTGCCGTAAGTGCCGGCGTCGATGGCTTGGTCTTTGGCTGCTGCAAGCCTTGTGCCGGCGGATGGGCGCTCGATGAACTTGCGTTGGGCGCCCTTGTGATGGCTGCGGGCTGCGCGACCGAGGAGTGCAAGCGCGAGCCCATCGACATCACCTTTCACATGGCGTTTGACCAGCTCTCGCCCGAGGCTCAGCTCGACGCGATTGACACGCTCGCCGACTGCGGCATAACGCGCATCCTGACGCATGGCGGTGCCGCCGGCACGCCGATTGAGGACAACCTGGAGCATCTGTCGCACCTTATCGACTACGCGAACGATCGCCTGACCATCCTTCCCGGCGGCGGCATTTCCACGGCCAACCGCGACACCGTGGCTGCGGCACTGGGCGTCTCCGAGCTCCATGGCACCAAGATCGTGCCGCTGGAGGTATAACCCGTGCCCCTGGTATTTGACGTTCAGCAGGCGAGCGGGAAGCCCGACGACAACCGGCGCCCTGGCACCGCGTGCCCCTTTTGCGATACCGAGGAACTCGCCAATATCATCCGGCGCGACGGTGACTGTATCTGGCTCGAGAATAAGTTCAAGACCCTGTGCGCCACCCGTCAAACCGTGCTGATCGAGTCGGCCGACCATGACGCAGACCTGGTGACCTATGCGCCGGACGAGCTGCATCATGTGATGCGGTTTGCCCTGGGTTGCTGGCAGCAGATGATCGATTCACGGCAGTATCGAAGCGTGCTCATGTACAAGAACAAGGGTCCGCTCTCGGGCGGTAGTCTCGTTCATCCGCACATGCAGATTGTGGGTTTGGAGCAGGAAGATGGCTATGCTTCGCTGACTTCTGCCAATTTCGAAGGCATCAATGTCTGGCAACAGGGGAGAATTGCGGTCAACATCTCAACCGAACCGATTATGGGGTTCTTTGAGGTCAACGTTTCAGCTCCGCGGGGAATCGCCGCCAGCGATGACACGCGGGACCAAGCCGAGGCGGATCTCTTCGCCGATGCGATCCAGGTAGCTCTGCGTTATATCCTAAACGAGCACCACGGTGGCCGTGCAGAGTCGTACAACTTGTTCTTCTATCACCTGGGCGGTCGGACCATTGCCAAGGCGCTGCCGCGTTGGGTGGTTTCGCCCTACTTTGTCGGCTATCGTTTGGCCCAGGTCAATGCCGAGACGACGCTCGATATCGATGCTGAGCGCCTGCGCGCGCATCTGGAAACGCTCGTATAGCAAGACTAACACCCGCGTAATGCGGACAGCCTAGCGTGCCATGGCGTCGCGGCCGGCCTCGACGCGCTTGCGCTGAGCAGCGCGCTCCTCGCCGGTTAGACGCTCAAAGAGATGCCCGATAAGCGAGGCAAGTACCTGCTGAAACAGCGTTCCGCACATGACGGGAAATACGACTTCGCCCGGAAAGTATTGCGTGGCGATGACGGCGCCCGAAGAGATGTTGCGCATGCCGCAGGTAAAGCACATGGTAGTCGTTTCGCTATACGGCAGATGCAGTGCGCGGGCGACCAGAATACCGACGACAAAGCCGCTGATGGCGAAGATCAAAATAAAGAGGGCGACTTCCAAGCGCACTGCGTTCATGTGCAGCACGTACTCGCTCATGGCGGTGGAGTTCGACGCGATAACACCCATCATCATGAACTTGCAGGCGGGCGAGAGCGCGGGGGAGAGCTTCTCGTGTCCCCATCCGCGCGTGAGTTCGTTAATCACGATGCCGAGCAGGGCGGGGATAGCGATCATGAAGGCCATGTTCTTCATCATGCCCGGCACGTCGATCGAGACGGTGGCGCCCAGCAAGAGCTTAAGCGTGAGCGGAATCGTAACGGGTGAGATAACCGAGGACGTCAGGATGATGGTGAGCGCGAGCGGGCCGTTGCCGCCGAACATGCTAATCCACATAAAGGCAGTGACTGCCACAGGTACGCTGTACTCGAGCACGATACCGCAGACTAGGTTGGGGTTGGAGCCAAAGAACAGCGACCCCATGGCATAGGCTGTTATGGGAATAAGCACCGCCGAGACCAGCAGCGCCAAAATCAGGTGCAGCGGACGGCGGAATACTTCGGCTACCTGATGGAAGGTGTTGCTGAGGGCACCTTGGAACGTCATAAAGGCAAACAGGGTGGGGACGATGGGCTTGAGTACGCCGATCTGCTGGGGAAAGAGCACGCCGAGCGTCACGCAAATCGGAACGATGATCTGCATATGCCCCGCGAGGAACTTACCCAGTCCAACCCATTGTTTCATATGCGCTTGTGACTCCCTTTGCTCGTGAATCCGTTTTGAATGGATATGCTAGACGCTCGCATGCGTCCGTGTGGCTGAAACGCCCGATTATTTCGAGGCTATTACCGCTCTCGTTTATCGAAACCACGGCGTGCTGGACGTTGTGCGTCCGCGCCGCACGGTATAATAAATCCGTTCAACAGATCTGCCTGCCGAAGCGGGCATACACAGAGGACTCATCGCTATGAACCGTGAGAGGTATCGCGGCGACCTGCCCCTATCGGGGGTGGGCGCCTATGTCATCGCTTAAGACAACGCATCGCTGGGCGGTCGCTCAGCAAAACCCCGAGCTCGAAAAGGAGCTTTCGGCTGGCCTGGGCATACCCGGGCTGGTGGCGCGCATTATGGTTGCGCACGGCATTACATCCATCGAGGAAGGCCAGCTTTTTCTGACGCCTTCGCTCGATCGCGACTGGGCGGACCCGCTCGTTATTCCGGGTATGGCGGTCGTCGTCGACCGCGTTGAGCGTGCTATTCGCAGCCACGAGCGCATCGCCGTCTTTGGCGATTTTGACGTCGACGGCATTACGTCGACTTGTCTGTTGACCGAGGCGCTGCGTTCGTTTGGCGCCAACGTCACGCCGTTTATTCCGCATCGTTTTGACGAGGGCTACGGCCTGTCGCGTGCGGCGCTCGACCGCGTTAACGAGCTCGCTCGCCCCCAGCTGATCGTGACCGTCGATAACGGCATTGCCGCCAAGGAAGAGGCCTCCTATCTGGGGAGCCTGGGGATCGATTTGGTGGTCACGGACCATCACGAGCCGTCCGACCAGGTGCCGCAGGGCGTGCCCCTGACCGACCCCAAGCTCGAGGACAAGGGTCCCTCGCGCGAGCTTGCCGGTGCCGGCGTGGCACTCAAGCTGGTGCAGGTCCTGGGCGAGCGTTTGGGCAAGCCGTCGTATTGGCGTTCGCTGATAGAGGTCGCGGCGCTGGGCACCGTGTCCGACATGATGCCGCTTACGCCCGAGAATCGCGCACTGGTCGCCGAGGGCATCCAGCAGATGCGCGCGACGGCCCGTCCCGGCTATATCGCGCTTGCCGCACTTGCCAAGGCCGACCTTTCTACCATTACGGCCGACGGCCTGTCGTTTTCGCTCATCCCCCGTCTGAATGCTGCCGGCCGCATGGCCGATCCCAAGCTGGCGCTCGACCTGCTGCTTGCCCGCGACCCCATCGAAGCGAGCGCGCTTGCCGCCGAGCTCGAGGAAATCAATCGCCAACGCCGCGAGATCGAGGCCGAGCTTACGCGCGATGCCATGGCGAAGGTCGAGGAGACTTATGACGGCGGGCGCGCAATCGTCGTGGGCGGCGAGGGCTGGCACGAGGGCGTCAAGGGCATCGTGGCGAGCCGCTTGACCAATCGCTATCACGTGCCGGCGCTGCTCTTCTCGATCGAGGATGGCGTTGCGCGCGGATCGGGCCGCTCGGTGGGCAAGATCAACCTGTTCGACGCCGTCGAGCGTTGCTCCGACCTGCTGATTCGTCGCGGCGGGCATGCCGGTGCGGTGGGTGTGACCATCGAGGCATCCAAGCTCGATGAGTTCCGCCGTCGCCTTTCGGCCGTGCTATCGGAGCTTCCCGCCGAGGACTTTGAGGACACTGACGAGGTTGCCGCCACCGTTGATCTCTCCGAGCTAAATATCGAGACCATCGAGCAAATTTCCCGTCTTGAGCCGTTTGGCCAGGGCAATAAGGTGCCACTTCTGGCCGCCGAGGGCGTGACGATGTGCGATCGCGCCGTGGTGGGCAAAACCGGCGAGCACATGCGCTTTGTGGCGACCGATGGTGCCGCGAGTGTGCCGGCCATCATGTTCCGCGTGCCGCAGATCGATAGGCTCATCAATTGCGACAGCGCCGTCGACTTGGTGTTCGAGGCCGTGGCCGAGCATTGGCAGGGACGTGTGAAGCCCAAGCTCATGATCAAAGATGTCTTGGTGCGCGATACCGCGGCGCCCAATATCGACGATCCGGCATGTGAGCTTCGCCGCGGCGTGCAACCGGCGGATTCTGGCCTGCGCCTGGAGTCGCGTAAACGCGAGACGCTCGCCCAGCTTTCTTATACCGAGCTCACGCGCTCGCTTATCCATAGCTTTATCGGCTCGAACCAGCCGCATCGCGCGCAGGTCGAGGCACTCGACGCGCTTGCCGACCATCAGAGCGTTTTGGCCGTTATGGGGACGGGGCGTGGCAAGTCTCTGATTTTCCATGTGCATGCCGCGCGCGAGGCGGTTCTTCGCGGGCGTGCGAGCATTTTTGTCTATCCTCTGCGTTCGCTCGTTGCCGATCAGGCCTATCACCTTTCCTCGACGATGGCCGCGCTCGGCATTGGTGTCGGCGTGCTGACTGGCGAGACCGTGGAGGCCGTACGCGATGACGTGTTCGCCGGCCTTGCTTCGGGTCGTACCGGTATCGTTCTCACGACGCCCGAGTTCTTGTCTATCCACCGCGATCGATTTGCGCGTTCTGGACGTATTGGCTTCGTTGTTATCGATGAGGCGCACCATGCCGGTCTTGCTAAGGGTGGTGACCGGAGTGCATACCTCGATATGCCCGATATTCTTAAAGCCCTGGGCGACCCCGTTGTCATGGCGGCAACGGCTACCGCGACGGCTCCAGTTGTGGCAGAGCTTGCTCGCGTATTGCCGATTACCAGCACGGTGGTCGACGAGACCGTTCGCGAGAACCTACAACTCGAGGACGATCGTGACCTTGCGAGCCGTGAAAATCGCCTGGTTTCGATCGTTGCGACGGGGGAGAAGACCGTCATCTACGTGAACTCGCGCGACCAGTCCGTGGCGCTTGCCAAGACGTTGCGCAAACGTGTGCCCGACTGCGCGACCCATATCGCGTTCTATAACGCCGGGCTTGCGCGTTCCGATCGCCGACGCGTCGAGGAGGCGTTTCGAGATGGCAGCCTGAGCTGCATCGTTTCAACCTCGGCCTTCGGTGAGGGCGTCAACCTGCCCGATATCCGCCATGTCGTGCTCTACCACATGCCGTTTGGCGCGATTGAGTTTAACCAGATGAGTGGCCGTGCCGGCCGCGATGGGCAGCCTGCCGTGATTCACCTGCTCTATTCGTCTCGTGACGCTCGTATTAATGAGCGCCTGCTCGATTGTTACGCGCCCGAGCGCGATGAGCTTGTCACGCTCTATCGGGCGCTGCAGACCATGTGGCGCTCCAATCGTGGCAAGACGGGGGACGATTCATTCTGCGCAAGCGATATCGACATTGCGCAGATGTGCCTTGCAATCGACGCGCGCACGCCGGTCGATGAGCGTTCGGTGGCAAGTGGCTTGGGAATCTTCGAAGAGCTCGGTTTCTGTCACGTTTCGGGGTTTGACGATACCCGTCGCATCGCGATGACCGAAAACCCCGGGCGCGTGCAGTTGAGCAGGTCGATCCGCTATTTGGAGGGCTTGCGCTCGCGCATGGAGTTCTCGGCTTTCCGGAGTTGGGCACTCGATTCGTGCGCTTCTGATATGCTTACCAAAATTAACCGCCCGATCGTACCGCGGACCTAGGGAAGGGGACCTCGATGGATGCCGCAGCCCGTACCGCCCATGATTCCGCCCTCCAGCCCTTTTCGGAGATGGAGCACTATACGCATGCCGATGATCTGCCGCCCGAGATTATGGCGGACAGCTACGACAAGCTGGAGCGCCTGTGCCTTAAATATATGAGTGAGGATGACTTCTCCAAGGTGGAGCAGGCCTACTGCTTTGCTGCCGAGAAGCACTGCAACCAAAAGCGGCGCTCGGGTGAGATGTACATTAACCATCCCGTCGAGGTGGCTATCATTTTGGCCGACCTTAAGATGGACTGCGATGTGGTGTGCGCTGCATTGCTGCACGATACCGTCGAGGATACCGATACCTCGCTTGCCGATGTTTCGGGCCTGTTTGGCGAAACCGTGGCAGAGCTCGTCGACGGCGTGACCAAGCTCACCAACATCGAAGTCGACAACATGGACGAAAAGCAGGCGCTTACGCTGCGCAAGATGTTCCTCGCCATGTCCAAGGACATTCGCGTCATCATCGTCAAACTCGCCGACCGCCTGCATAATATGCGCACGCTTGCCGCCCTGCGCGAGGACCGCCGCCTGTTTAAGGCGCGCGAGACCATGGATGTGTACGCGCCCCTGGCCGACCGCCTGGGCATGAGCTCTATCAAGTGGGAACTCGAGGATCTGTCCTTTTTCTACCTTGAACCCGACGCTTACCAGCGCATCGCCCGCATGGTGGCAGAGTCACGCGAGGTTCGCGAACGCTTTCTGGCCGAGACTATCAAGACGCTTACCGATGAGCTCGACCGCATTGGCCTTGAGGGTTTTCAGATCAACGGTCGTTCCAAGCACTATTGGTCCATCTATCAAAAGATGAAGCGCAAGGGCAAGGAGTTCTCCGAGATTTATGATCTGGTGGCGCTGCGCGTCATCACCCATTCGGTGCGCGATTGCTATTCCACGCTTGGTGCCGTGCATACTTTGTGGCATCCCATGCCCGGTCGTTTTAAAGACTATATCGCCATGCCCAAGGTCAATAACTACCAATCGCTCCATACGACGGTTATCGGCCCCACGGCCCGTCCGCTCGAGATTCAGATTCGAACCTACGAGATGCACGAGCAGGCCGAGTACGGCATCGCCGCCCACTGGCTATATAAGAAATCGGGCGGATCGTCTGCCTCCAAGACCAACGACGCACAGCGTCTGGACGATCAGATTAACTGGCTCAAGCACTCGCTCGATTGGGCAGCCTCTGACGAGATCACCGATGCCAAAGAATATCTGCACTCACTGAAGGTCGACCTGTTTGACCAGGAGATTTTTGTCTTTACGCCCAAGGGTGAGGTCATGGCGCTTCGTGCGGGCTCTACACCGCTCGACTTTGCCTACGCTGTTCATACCGAGGTCGGCAACCACTGCGTAGGCGCCAAAATCAACGGTGCGGTGGCCCCGCTCACGCACGAAATCAAGACGGGTGACCGTGTCGAGATCCTGACTAACAAGAGCTCCAAGCCGTCGCGCGATTGGCTCAAGATCGTCAAGACGCCTTCGGCCAAGTCAAAGATTCGCCGTTACTTCGCCGCTGCGACCAAAGACGATGACGCTGCTGCCGGTCGCGATATGCTGGCCAAGGACCTGCGCAAGCGCGGGTACGGCATCTCTACGCCGCGATCCACGCGTGCACTCAATGCCGTGGCGGAGCAGTTTAACTTCAAGCAACTCGAGGACCTGTTCGCAGCCGTTGGCGCGGGCAAGGTCGCCCCGCGCGCTGTGGGCAATAAGGTCGAGCAAATCTTGGATCCCAAGCCCGAGGAGCAGCTCACCAAGGCCGAAGCCATCGCTGAGGTCGTCAAGCAGCCTGCCCGCGGTTCCAACCGCAAACCGCAAAAGCGTGGCAAGAGCGCAAGTAACGGCATTATCGTCAAGGGCGAGAGCAACAGCGGCCTGCTGGTTCGTCTGGCGCATTGCTGCAATCCGGTGACGGGCGACGACATCGTGGGCTTTATCACGCGCGGTCGAGGCGTCTCGGTGCATCGTGCCAACTGCCCCAACGTCAAGGGTCTCATGGAACACCCCGAGCGCATGATTGACGTGGAGTGGGATGGTGCTGCCGATACGCTTTTCCAGGTCGAGATCGTGGTCGAGTGCTTGGATCGTATGGGCTTGCTCAAGGATGTCACCATCGCCATTGGCGATGCAGGCGGAAATATCCTTTCCGCCGCTACCTCGACCAACCGCGAGGGCATTGCGACCCTGCGCTTTATGGTCGAGATTTCGGACGCGAGCGGTCTGGATCCGCTGCTGGCATCCATCAGCAGTGTCGACTCGGTCTATGACGCACGCCGTCTGATGCCTGGCGAGGGTGGGGCTCAGCTTAAGCGTCGCGTATAGGCGTGACGAACGCACAACGGTAATGATATTGGCTACGTTCGAGGCATCGTTTGATGCCTCGACGCTTGTAGAAGGAGGACGTGCTCATGGTCACTGCAGCTTTGGACTTAACCCCTCGGGGTACGGCTTCGATCGAGGCGCTTGTAAACGGCCCCATTCAGACCAACAGTTACGCCGTAATCTCGAGCGGCGAATGCCTGATTATCGATCCGGCCTGGGAAGGTGAGCGTCTTGTGGAACATATCTATGCCAAGCATCCTGACGCGCACGTGCTAGGCGCTGTCTGCACCCATGGCCATGCCGATCACGTAGGTGGCGTTGCCGGAGCGCGAGCCGCCGTCGGTAAGGGTTTCCTATATGAGTTAGGTGCGAAGGACGTGTTGGTATCTCTTGAGAATATCGAGGAGCAGCGAGCGATGTGGGGCATCGATACGCCCGATCCGGGCGAGCCGACGCGATTGCTTGCTGAGGGCGATACGATTGAATTGGGTGATATCTGCCTGCAGGTGATCGAGACGCCCGGTCACACACCGGGTGGCATTGTCTTGTTCGCCGCCACCGAGCAGGGAAGCATCGCCTTTGTTGGCGACACCCTGTTCCCGGGCAGCCACGGCCGCACCGATCTCGCCGGTGGAGACGAGGCGGCGATTCTGCGCTCGCTCTCCAAGCTCGCCCAGCTGCTTCCAGCCGATACCGTTTGTTTAACGGGGCATGGTGATTCGACCACTATGGCGCGCGAGCTCATGCAGAACCCTTTCATGCAGATGTAGCTTTGTAGTCAGCTGCTTAAGCACGAGAAGTGTCCAAACGTCAAGATATTTTCCCCAACGGGCCGATTCCGTAGGGCAAACGGTCAAAAAAAGTCTGTTTGGACGATATTCGTGAACAAACGAACGTTTATGCTCGGGTACGCCGTGGTAAAATCTCATGCGTTATCGGAGCAACCTTACAGGAGGTTTCTTTTATGCTCGTCAACGCAGCAGACATGCTCAAGAAGGCCGAGGCCGGCAAGTATGCTCTCGGTGCCTTCAACACCAACAACCTCGAGTGGACTCTGGCTATTCTCCAGGCCGCAGAGGAGGCCAAGTCTCCGCTGATCCTTCAGTGCACCGCTGGTGCCGCTAAGTGGATGGGCGGTTTCAAGGTCTGCGCCGACATGGTCAAGGCTGCCGTCGAGGCCACGGGTGTTACCGTTCCCGTCGCCCTTCACCTCGATCACGGTTCTTACGAGGACTGCTTCAAGTGCATCGAGGCCGGCTTCACGTCCATCATGTATGACGGCTCTCACGAGGAAACCTTCCAGCTTAACCTCGATCGCACCAAGGAGCTCGTTGAGCTTGCCCATTCCAAGGGCATGTCCATCGAGGCCGAGGTCGGCGGCATCGGCGGCACCGAGGACGGCGTGACTTCCAACGGCGAGCTCGCTGACCCCGCTGAGTGCAAGCAGATTGCTGACCTGGGCGTCGACTTCCTCGCCTGCGGCATCGGCAACATCCACGGCGTGTATCCCGCCGACTGGGCCGGTCTTTCCTTCGAGCGTCTGAGCGAGATCAAGGCTCAGACCGGCGACCTGCCCCTCGTTCTGCACGGTGGTACCGGCATCCCCGAGGATCAGATCAAGAAGGCCATCTCCCTGGGCATCTCCAAGATCAACGTCAACACCGACCTGCAGCTTGTCTTCGCTGCCGCCACGCGTGAGTACGTTGAGGCTGGCAAGGATCAGCAGGGCAAGGGCTATGACCCCCGCAAGCTCCTGAAGCCCGGTCGCGAGTCCATCGTTGCCCGCACCAAGGAGCTCATGGAGGAGTTTGGCTCCGTCAACAAGGCGTAAGTAGCGGTTTAACTTCCCGCCGGAGGCCCCGTTTCCCCTACGCTGTTTCCCTCGCGCTCACCTGGCTTCGCCAGAAGTCGCGCGATGGAATCAGCTCCGGGAAAACGGGGCCTCCTTCGTTAACTCGCTACGGGGTTACTGGGCTGAATTATTTATTTGACTACCGTTCAGCGGTGTTGATGGCTCCCTTGTTGGGGCTTTCTTTTTATGTCGGTACAATGGTCTCGGGTTGTCGTTCTGCGTGGGAGTGGTTATGGCTGTCGTTAATGTTTTGCCTGCCGATGGAAAGGTTGTTGCCGAGGGCCCCGTTGGTTGCTCTGTTGATGTTTGTTGCGATGATTTTCGTCATCTCGACATTGGATTGCCACCTGAGATCCTTCGTCTCAAGGACGCCGGGTACCTGGCGCAGGCTGTTGCGGCTTGCGACCGTCTTTTGGAGCAGAGCCCTGATCCCTCGTTGGCCGCTTGCGTTCGTGCCGAGCGGTATCGCATGATCGAGACGTCGTTTCATTTTTCGGTGTCGCGCGATCAGGCTATTGCGATGATCCGCGAGGAGTGGCCGGAGTTTACCGAGGATCAGTTTGACGACCTAATCGATCGCAAGCGCATCGACTGGCGCTTTATCGATGGTGAACTGTTCGTTCTCGACAACTTCCTTGATTCTTTGCGTGTGTATCCCAAGGAGGTTCCGGGCCTGCGTCCCGATTCTACGGATGGAACTGCGCTGCGCAACCAGATGCTTAAGAAGATGGAATCACAGGGCGGGCTGTCTCGTGCCATTACGCTTAAAGCATCCGTGTCTGTTCCCGGTGCTCTGGAGGGGGAGGCCGTTCGCGCGTGGCTTCCCGTTGCCGCAGCCTGCCGCCAGCAGTCTCATATCGAGATTCTCGATATGACGCCGGAGGGGGTCCTTGCTCCCGCGAACGCTTTGGCGCGTACCGCCTCGTGGGTTTCCTCGGCTGATCGATCGTTCTCAGTGACCTATCGTTATCTGATTGATGCCGCTTATTGCGATATCTACGGGGGAGCGCTTCCGGCGCATCCGTGTATGGACGCGCCGCTGCCCAAGGATATTTCCGAGGACCGACCGCATATTGCATTCACGCCGTATCTGCAGCAGCTGACCGAACATGTTATCGATGGTCTCGAGGATCAGCTCGACCGCGCTCGGGCTATCTATGATTATTTGACGCATCATATCGACTATCGATACCAGCCACCGTATCTGCTTCTGGGCTCTATCGCCGATGACTGCGCGCATTCGCTTCGCGGTGATTGCGGTGTTATGGCACTCACGTTTATCACCATGTGCCGCATCGCCGGCGTGCCCGCACGTTGGCAGAGCGGCCTGTACGTTGCGCCCGACTCGGTGGGCTCGCATGACTGGGCGGAGTTCTATACACCGCAGACGGGTTGGCTTAACGCCGATGTCTCGTTTGGATCCTCGGCACGCAGGATGGGGGAGGAATGGCGCCGCCGCCACTACTTTGGCAACCTCGATCCATGGCGCATGGTGGCAAACTGTCGGTTCCAGGCAGAGTTTGAACCCGTCTTTGACGGTATGCGTGAGGACCCCTACGATAACCAGATGGGCGAGGCCTCGGTCGAAGGTCGCGGATGCCGCCAGCGCGAGATGCTCCGCACGGTCGAACTCATCGAAATGCTCGAAGTTCCATTTTCGGACTAATCTACGGAAAGCTGTGATAAACTAACTCACGCAATACGTGCCCGAGTGGCGGAATTGGCAGACGCAGTGGACTCAAAATCCACCGTTGGCAACAACGTGCGAGTTCGAGTCTCGCCTCGGGCACCATACATGCAAAAGAGCGTTCGAGGGGGTCGAGGCCCCCTTTTTCGTGCCGAACTCGCGTGAGCGCGCGGAGCGTTAAGCAAACAGGCCTGTGGCCTGTTTGTAGCGGAGCGTGGCGAGGGCGCCATGCGCCCGAAGCCCGGGGCTTCGCGAAGCGAAGGCCCTTCGAGTCTCGCCTCGGGCACCATACATGCAAAAGAGCGTTCGAGGGGGTCGAGGCCCCCTTTTTCGTGCCGAACTCGCGTGAGCGCGCGGAGCGTTAAGCAAACAGGCCT
>NZ_JBQHQF010000030.1:0-19605 GCF_052067635.1 Collinsella sp. HCP3S3_E5
AGCTTGCGGACAGGGTCGAGGCGGCATAGGATATCAACCGTATTCCAGATTCTGGGACGCCGGGCCGACTCGCTTCGGATCGGGCACTACACCAACTTTCTCGACACTACCGTTTCTGCTGCCGCCGCGATCTAAAACAAGCAGCTCTCAAGCAGCTCCTTGCCGCGTAGGATGTCTATCCACTCCCGTGGAATTGCCTCGATACCGTATGCCGTGCCGGCGAGGGCGCCTGCGACGGCTGCGGTGGTGTCGGTGTCGTCGCCCAGGTTGACGGCGGCAAGCACGCAGTCTTCGTAGCTGCTGGTGTTGACGAAGCACCAGGTGGCTGCCTTGAGCGTGTCGCGCACGAAGCCGCCGGATCTGATTTCGTGCTCGGGCGCGCTTTTCAGCTGCAGCGCCCACGAGGGGAGTGCGCCGCTCAGCACGTCTCTCATCAGCTCAACAAATATGATGCATGACTCAGTTGACGTTCTGTGAGCGTGCGTGATCGCGGAGACCTTGCTGATCTCTTCGTCTGTCGCATCGGTGAACGCCAGGGGCGCGATGCGCATGAGCGATCCGTTGCCGTTGTCGCGCTCGCCAGAGCCTCCTTTGCCGGCGAGCAGGGCGCGGGTGGTCGTGCCGCCATAATCGAAAACACCGTCGATCGTATATTCGCCACGGGCAATCCAGCCTACGAACTTGTCGCGCATGTCCGCGGTGTCGATATGCCCGAGCTCCCTAATCGAGTCGCAGGTAGCAAGCGTCATAGATGTGTCGTCGCTCCAGGTACCGGCGGGCTGCCCATGCGTGCCGTAGCCGATCATGTCCGTGCATTCGAACGTGTCGCGGGGCCTGAACTCGTAGGGAACGCCCAGCGCGTCGCCGACGGCAAGCCCGTAAATACAGTCGCGTAGCGTTGTTTTCGGTCTGTCTGTCATGGGAACACCTCTCGTACTTTGGATTGAGGATGCGCGGCTACCTGCGGCAGTGTGTCCAGCTCAATTCGGGACGCAGCGAGTCCCGAATTGAGAGAGCTTGTCAGCTAATCTGACAAATGAAAAAACCCGCAACGCTATTGCTTTATACAGCAATAGGGACCTCTTTTGGGCGCCCTGCCTTTGGTGCGTCGGCGAGTCGTGCCTCGATGGAAGCTTTGGACACCATGCGCTTGGTGCCATCCTTCCATGAATCCAACAGTCCTGCATTTATCAGTTGCGATACCCGTGCTGAGCTAACACCGAGCATACGCGCGGCATCCGCTGCGGTGACGGCGGGGATGTCGCCGAGTTCGCGACTGACAGCCACGGCGATAATCTTGCCACCGTGCTGCGGCTCGTGGCCAAAGTCCGGTGCAGGCAGGTCGACGCCGCCCATTAGGTGGTCATCGACCATGCATACGAGAAAATCAGCGGCGCTTTCGACAGCGTCGTTTAGGTCGGATCCGAACGTTCCACCTCCGCCCAGCGAGCCACATGGCACAGCGTCGACAACGCCGTCCGAATCAAAGAACTCGAATTCCCATATGTAAACCATGTAAGACCTCCTCCGATGCCGGCGATTTGAGGAACATCCTAAGAGCTCACCAAGCGCATCAAACACCTTTATTGGCTCTAGTTTAAAGCCTCGTGCGGACACGATTTGGTGTTCTGCGCGCGACCGCGAAAAGGGTTTGCGGTTACTAAAATGTGGCCATAGAGGCAGTTTTAGCGAACCCCGCGGGAGTGACGCGCATGGACAACAACACTTTGCTGTTCCAGGACAAAGGTTCGGGTAGGTTTAAAGACGTTAAGATCTACCCCAACCGTATTGAGGTGCTCAAGAAGGGCACTTTCGGCAGCAAGCACACCGAGATTGTCTATCTTAAGGACATTACGGGCGTCAATAGAATCAAAGGCCGCGATGTTTTCCTACGTAACAGGCTGTTGACTGCTTGTGTCTTTAGCCTGAGCAGCCGCTCCCAGGCCCAGGAATTTGTGAACGCGCTGAACATGGTGATGTAGCATATGGCGGCGTTCGGGCCACGGTAAAAATCGGGGGCGCAGAACGGTATCCTGCGCCCCCGATTGAGTCGATGTATCCAAACGGTCGGCTTGCCTATTCGCTAGCGCCTTCGCTGTCTTCGCGGTCGTTGACAAGCATTGCTGCGCCGGCGACCGTTGTAGCTATGGCGGCGGCAGCGAGCCCGGCGGCAATGCCAGAGCCGTCGCCCGTGTCGGCGAGCTTTCCGCCCGAGCCCTTGCCCTTGTTGCCCTTACCGTTCTTGTTCGCGCTGCCCGCGTTGGCGCCGGCGCCGCCTGCACTGTCCGAGGCCGCTACGGTAAAGCTTGCGGCTCCGTCGCTGGCGAGCGTGTAGTTCTGCGCCGCGTCGCCCAACAGGTCTTTTTTCGCACGCACCCAGTACGTTCCCGCGGCAAATGCCTCACCTTCGGCCATCGCCGTTCCCGGAGCGCCGTTTGCATCGTGCATAAACTCGAGTTGGGCGGTGCAGGCATCGTTTTCGAGCTTGCCCTCGAGTGACGCCGTAATCTTGGCGCGCACGTCCTCGCCGGCCTTAAGGCCCTCGAGCCCCTTAAAATGGGGTGTCAACGCGCGCGGATCGATATCGATGGGCACGGAGCCCCGCAGCGCCGTAACGGTCTCGTTGCCCAAGGCGTCGACATCCACATATACGATTTCAAACACATGGCCCGAAGCCGCCACGTTGAGTACGTTGCTGCTGTCGACGAGGCGGAAATAGCCCTTGCCAACGGTCTTGCCATCCTGGAGCGAGGCATCGCTCGGCGAGTCGCCGTACGTCATGCGCATGCGGGTCGGGAGGTGGTACGAAGCCGTCTGCTTGTGCTCCGTATTGTAATTGCGCTGATAGATGCTCCGGGCCAGCGCCGCATCAACAAAGTCGGATGCGATGATGCCAATGTGCTTGAGGTAATCTGGCTCTGTTTCCTCGGTGCCGTCGGGATTGATGTACGGGCTCTTGTACAGATGCTCGTTGACCACTCGCGCTGCGGTAAAAGGGTTGTTTTGCGTGCAGCTGGTGTAGTTGATAGACCAGCAGCGCTCCGTTGCCTGCATCGTTGTTCCATCCGCGGCAGTGATATCTACGGTGTTGCGCTTGAGTTCGGACGCTGCCTTCAGGGCGCTATCGACCCATGCTATCTTACTGGATCCCGTGCAGCTGTAATGGTCTTGGGCATATACCTTTGTGCAATAGGGCTCTATGTTGCCCGCATTGCCCGTAGTCTCAAAGCCTTGCGCGTCTTTGACGAGACACATAGAGGAGCTGTCTGAGTGTGCTGCGATTTTGTCGTCCCATTCGGTGAGGTCGAGACCCCACGTGCGGCCGTTTGCGCTGCTGCCGGCGAGTCCAAATCGACGCAGCAGGACGATCTTTCCGCGCGCCTCGCCCAGTGTGGGAACGTGGCTCGACGTGTAGAACAGATTGGGATTATCGTCCATAACCTTGGCGAAAGCCGTCGTAGCACTTTCGTCGGTGGCTTCGTTGTTGCCTCGTGACACAAGCATGATGAGCGCTTCTGACGAGTGTTCGTTCAAAAATGTTTTGAAGTAACCGATGACATCGGAGAGCTGCATATAGTGCCCGTCTTTTTTGAACAGGTAGCCTCTTCCATGGACGATTCCGGGGTCGTCGTGCTCGTTGTTCCCTCCAAGTCGGATATCAAAATAGCGAATGCCTTCGAGCAACTGCGTGGGTATGTAATCCTGCTGGCACTTTACAAGCGAGGTTTGGGGCTCGGTGTCGTTGTCGACGCTGCAGGTACTCGAATCGTGAGTTCCCGGGATGCTCAGCTCGTCGAGGTACTTGTTGTCGTCGACGTGGCTCATCCAACATGGTCCGTCGATGTAGCTGCTATACGTGGTCCAGTCGATGCTGCTAACTGTGGCATTGGTCTCGCCCATGTCGTAACCGACAAGTTCGAGTTCCCACGGAATGCTCGTCCTCTTGTGGCAGATCTTGTTGTCGTCTTGGTCTTTGCCGTCCTTTTCTATGGCCAGGTAATTAAAGTCTTTGTCCTCGTTTGTGCGGTCTCGGATGATGTAGGTTCCGTCTTGCTGGCGGTCGAACGCAAAAGAGCGGCTGGGCTTGTCGTCATGCTCGCCACTCCATACGTGGATGACCTTTCCATCTTCGTCCGAGTCGCCATCGACCGACCAAATGCTGTAGCCCGTCTTCTTGTGCTCTTCGAAATTGAGCAGGGTGCGGATGGCATACCATTTTGTATTATCTGTATCGGTCGCTACGTGCTCAAGGATGAGCTTGCTGGACGTTCCGTCATTAAATAGGTGGCAGACGTTGCCGATGACGTTGCCGTCTTCGTTGACGCTCGCGGTGCGAAAATAGCCCGCGGGGCGAAGGCGAATGACGAACTTGTCGAGGCTGGCCGCTGGATCGGCCGTGCCGTCCGCAAAGGCTGTCCGCGGACTAATGCCCAGCATGGCGGTTTCGGGCAGGCTTGCCAGAGGCGACAACGCTGCAAGTCCAAGGCCCAGCGTAAACGCTCGGCGACTGATGGCGTGATGTTCGGTCATAACTCCTCCATTCGCAGGGTGCGGCTGCGCGCTCGTTGTGGTCACTATACTGCCCAGACGTTTAAAGAAGCCGGTTTAATTGTCTTCGCGGCGCAATAAATCGGCGGGCGGACGTGTTGGGGTGCTTGCCGTTTTCGTACTGTTGCCACATTTGGGGTGGTTCCGGCATCCGGCATCCTCGCGTTCGTCGGCTACCGGCATAAGAAAGTTTTTCATGGTCGTGTCTCCTCGATCTGTAACCGCCCATGGATTACCTGCCTTTACTGTACGCGCGGGCGGCTCGCTCGGGTGGGCCATGTGTCCCATGCTTGCGGTGCCGACGCCTATCGTGTGTCATAGAAATCCGCGATGGCCAGATGCGCTGACGCTCATGTGCTTATGGGCTAGACTTAGCACCATTACTTGATCGATACAGTTGGCCGGCGGTTGCCGCCCGACCGATCTATATGACTTGAAGGTGCATGGGTATGAGCCAAGAGATGATGGATAAAACCTGTCGCGGATTTGCCGAGGCACTTGCCGCGCGCGAGCCGGTTCCCGGCGGCGGTAGCGCGAGCGCCTTTGTGGGCGCGCTGGGCGCCTCGCTTTGCGGGATGGTCGCGCGCTACGGGGCGACAAACCCCGCGCTTGCCGATCGAGCGGACGATTTGGCGCACGCGTTTGCCCAGGCGGATGAGTTGGCACAGGAACTTGTGGACCTGGTCGCCGAGGATGTTCGCGCGTACGGCCAGGTGTCTGCGGCGTACGGTATTTCGCGCGAGGATCCGGCTCGACCGGCTGCGATTCAGGATGCGCTGCACGTGGCGGCTATGCCACCGTATCGCATTATGGATGCCTGCGGGCGCGCGCTGGCGCTGCTCGAGGACATGGCGGACAAGGGGTCGCGCCAGCTGCTGTCCGACGTTGCCTGCGGCGCCGTGTTCTGCCGCGCCGCCATGCAGGGTGCGAGCCTGACGCTCTTTGCCAACACCACATCTATGAAAGACCGGGCGCGCGCCGAGGAACTCGAGGCGGCGTGCGATGATCTGTTGGATACGTGGCTGCCGCGCGCCGATGCGCTGGCGCGCCGCGCCGCCGACGCAGCCAGGAAGAGGGGATAGCCATGGCAGAGCTGCTGAAAGGTGCTCCCGTTGCCCGTGCCTTGACCGAGGAACTCGCTGCTCGCTGCGCCGTCCTGCGCGAACGCGGCGTTGTGCCGACGCTGGCCATCGTTCGTGTGGGCGAGCGCGAGGACGATCTATCGTACGAGCGCGGCGCCCTCAAGCGCTGCGAAAAGGCTGGCATTGAGGCTCGCCGCGTTTTGCTTCCTGCCGATGCTTCGCAGGATGAGCTGCTGGCGGCTATTAAGGACATCAATGCCGACCCCGCCGTTCATGGCTGCCTAGTGTTTCGCCCGCTGCCCGCTGGGCTTGACGAGGATGCGGTTGCCGCGGCACTCGATCCCGCCAAGGATGTCGACTCCATGACGCCGGCCTCGCTGCTTACCACGCTTTCGGGGCGAGGCGAGGGCTTTGCTCCTTGCACGGCCGAGGCCGTGTTGGCGTTGCTGGACCATTACGGTGTTGAGCTGGATGGAGCCAAAGTCGCGGTCGTCGGTCGGTCTCTGGTGATTGGCCGTCCCGTTGCCGCCATGCTTACGGCTCGCAATGCCACGGTGACGACGTGCCATACGCACACGCGCGACCTTGCTGCCGAGTGTCGTGCGGCTGATGTTGTGGTTGCGGCCGTTGGGCGCGCGCGCACGATTGGCGCGGATGCGGTTCGCGAGGGCCAGACGATCATCGATGTTGGCATTAATTGGGACGAGGCCGCTGGCAAGCTGGTCGGGGACGTCGATTTTGATGCTGCGGAGCCGATCGTTAGCGCCATCACGCCCGTGCCGGGCGGCGTGGGGGCTGTGACCACCGCGATTCTCGCCAAACACGTGATCGAAGCGGCCGAGCGCGCATCGAAATAGGCTTTTGACCACGGGGCTGCCGAGGCTGTGGTTTCGCCCTTTTTGCACCGAAGCGATACACTGTTGCCGTTTGATTTCTTCGCTCAAGGAGGATGCGCATGCCGTGCACAACGATTTTGGTCGGTAAGAACGCGAGCTACGACGGGTCGACGCTGGTTGCCCGCAACGAGGACTCGTCCAATGGGGTATTTGAGCCCAAGCGCATGCGCGTAGTGCATCCCGACGAGCAGCCGCGTGTCTACACGAGTGTCCTGAGCCACCTGACCGTTGAGCTGCCCGACAATCCCATGCGTTACACAAGTGTCCCCGACGTTGTCCCGGGTCATGGCATTTGGGCCGAGGCCGGTTTCAACGAGCTCAATGTTGGCATGTCCGCAACCGAGACGCTCACCACCAACGAGCGCGTCCGCGGCGCCGATCCGCTCGTGGACTACGTGCCCGCCAAGGGTAACGAGGGTGAGGACGGCTATGTGCCGGCGCAGCCCGGCGGTCTGGGCGAGGAGGACATGGTGACCCTGGTGCTGCCATACGCCAAGTCCGCCCGCGACGGTGTGCGCATTCTGGGCGACCTGCTCGAGCGCTACGGCACCTACGAGAACAACGGCATCGCCTTTAGTGACGTTGACGAGATCTGGTGGCTCGAGACCATCGGCGGCCACCACTGGATCGCCAAGCGCGTACCCGACGACGCCTATGTGACCATGCCCAACCAGCTGGGTATCGACAGCTTTGACTTGGACGACGCCGAGGGCGCGCAGGTCGACCACATGTGCTCGGCCGATCTGCGCTCCTGGATGGCCGAGTGGCATCTGGACCTGACGTTGGGTGTTAAGGGCGACGGTCCCGCCGCGGTCTTTAACCCGCGCGAGGCATTTGGCTCGCACAGCGACAGCGACCACGTCTACAACACGCCGCGCGCCTGGTACATGCAGCGCTGCCTCAACCCCAGCGATGTGTGGGACGGTCCCGACGCCGACTACACGCCCGAGAGCGACGACATTCCCTGGAGTCGCGTGCCCGAGCGCAAGGTGACCCTCGAGGACATCAAGTACGTGCTTTCGAGCCACTACCAGGGCACGGAGTACGACTGCTACGGCAGCAAGGGTACGCCCGCCACGCGCGGCGCCTATCGTCCCATCGGCATCAACCGCAACAGCCAGCTCGCCGTGCTGCAGCTGCGCCCCTATGCGCAGCCGGCGTATCGCGCCGTGCAGTGGATGGCGTTTGGCTCCAACTCGTTTAACGCGCTTGTGCCGCTGTACGCCAATGTCGAGACCATGCCCGAGTACTATGCCGACACGCAGGCTCGCGTGACGTCCGAGAATTTCTATTGGGCAAATCGCCTGATTGGCGCCTTGGCCGATGTCCGCTTCCATGAGTGCGGTCGCGCGGTCGAGGATTATCAGGAGAAGGTCGGCGGCATGGGCCACAAGCAGATCCACGACGTTGACGCCGTTGTAGCCGTACTGCCCGAGGCCGAGGTGCCCGCCGAGCTCGCCCGCGCCAACGAGGCCTTTGCCGAGCTTGTGCGCGTGGAGACCGATGCCCTGTTGGGCAAGGTGCTCTACACCACGAGCTGTGCCATGAAGAATTCCTTCGCGATGAACGATAACATTAGGTAAAGATAACCTTGCAACGAGCGAGCGGGGCAAAGGCCGTCAAAGGCTTTGCCTCGCTCGATTTCTATCCCGGTGACAAACGATTTTGTGTCGTTTGCTCAATCTTGGGTACAAGTAGGCCAATGAAGTTGTTCACGATTGGAGCCAACCATGGTTATGAAATTCGATCAGCTTGTTAACGGTGCCATCAACGTGGGCTTCGGCGCCGCCGCCGTTGCCGTCGAGGGCGGCAAGAAGGTCCTCGACGACCTCAATGCCAAGGGCGAGCAGGTGCGCAAGGACGCCGGCACCCCCGATATCGCCCGCAGCGTGTCCGACATGTTCGAACAGGCCGGCGGTACCATCTCCGACCTTACCGAGCGCCTAGGCATGCAGGGCGAGACTGCGGCCCAGCGCGTGCTCGACGAGCTCATCCTCGCCCGCGTGCGCGTCATGACCGCCCCCGAGCGCACGGCCTTTTTGGCCCATGTGCGCGACATCGTCGATTCGGTCGAGGACAACGTGACCTCGGTGCCCGTCGAGTCCGTTGAGCCCGACGATGCAGAGGACGCCGAAGAGGCCGAGTAGCAGCGCAGATGGCAGATTCCACCACCGATTACAGCAATCAAGATCCCTTGGGTGACGAGGCGGCGGTTGTCGACGAGGTCGAGGCCGCCGTCTCGGGCGCTCGCAAGAAGCCGCGCGCTGTCGATATGGTCCCCGAGGAGCCCGACGCGATGGCGCCGGACGAGGAATACCAGCTCACGCCGGCAGGTCGTCGTGAGCGCATTGGGCAGATCGTTCGCCTGATCAAAAAGTACCGCGTATGGGATAACCTCACGCCGGTGCGCCTGCGTCGTCTGCTCGAAGAGCTCGGCCCCATGTTCGTTAAGATGGGGCAGATTCTGGCCAACCGCTCCGAGATTTTGCCGCAGCGGTTTTGCGACGAGCTGCGCCGTCTGCGCTCCGACGTAGAGCCGGTGCCGTATGAGGTAGTGCTCCGCTGTTTGGAAGAGGAATATGGCCAGCGCCTGGGGCAGATGTTCGACGCGATCGACCCCAATCCGCTCGGTAGCGCGTCGCTCGCGCAGGTGCACCGCGCCCGTCTGGTGACCGGCGAGGACGTGGCCGTTAAGGTGCAGCGCCCCGGTGCGCAGCAGGTGATGGCTCAGGACATCGACATTATTCGCTCGGTGGTACGCATCGTTTCCAAGTTCGTCAACACCGACCAGTTTGTGGACCTGCATGGCGTGGTCGAAGAGCTGTGGACCTCGTTTCGCGAGGAGACCAACTTTTTGGCCGAGGCCAAAAACCTCAACGATTTCTATGACTTCCACAAAAGCGTGCATGGCGTCTCGTGTCCCAAATCCTACTTGGACCTTTGTACCGAACACGTCGTGGTCATGGACTACATCGACGGCATCTCCATTGCCGACCCCAAGCGCCTTGAGGCCGAGGGTTATGACTTGGAAAAGATTGGCGCTGCGATCGTCGAGGACTACTCGACGCAGGTGCTCGACGACGGCTTTTTCCATGCCGACCCGCATGCGGGAAACATCATCCTCAAAGACGGCATCGTCTACTTTATCGACCTGGGCATGGTCGGGCGCATGTCGAGTCACGACCGCGGTATCGTCAAGGACATGATTTTCGCCGTGGCCGAAGGCGACGTTCCCAAGCTCAAGGATTCGCTTATGCGCTTTGCCGTGACGCGCGGCGACTCTGCCGAGCTCGACCATTCGGCCTTTTTGTCCGACTTGGACTTTATCGTCGCCGACTTTGCAGGGCTCGATCTTAAGGACCTGGATATCGGCGAGTTTTTGACCTCGCTGCTAAACCTGGCGCGCAAAAACGACGTTGAGCTGCCGAGCGTGGTGACGATGTTCGCGCGCGGCATGGTGACGCTCGAGGGTCTGCTGACCGAGTACATGCCCGACGTCAACATGATCCAGATCATCCAGGCGCACATCAAAAACGAGAAGAGCACCTATGCGCGCGTCCGCGAAATGGGGCGCGATCTTGCCGCGAGCAGCTATCGCGCGGCAAAAGGCTCGCTCGAGGCGGCCGAGTATCTGGGCTTGGCGTCGCGCATGCTCACGCGCGGCCAGCTTAAGGTGAACACGCAGATCATGAGCAGCGATAAGGCGCTGCGACAGCTGGGTGGAATTATCGACCGCATGTCGATGGCAATTGTGATCGCCGGCCTGTTTATCGGCTCGTCGGTTGTGTACTACGCGCGCATCGAGCCGGTTGTGTTCGGTATTCCGGTCATTGGCTTTATGGGCTACGTGAGTGCGCTGGTGCTGGCGCTGATGCTGGGCCGCGAGATCTGGCGTAACAGTCACGGCGGCAAGCGGTAGAGACTGCGACCGTCACCGCATTCTCCTATCGCAAACCATAGCTTTTACCTTGGGCTTCGCCTGTGTGCGGGGCCCTTTTGCGTGCTACCATATTGACAGTAATAATCGATGGCCTAGATGGTGGTGCGGAGACGCACGAATGCGCGGTTTTCCTGCGCGTTTGGGAGAATCGGGGTGCAAGTCCCCGGCTGTACCAGTAACCGTAATTCCTCTTGGCCCGGGATGGTCGCGTCGCAGATCGGACGGCGTGCCCGGGCCGGTAAGGTTAAGTCGGATCGCCTCCCATCTTGTACGCGGCCGCGGCGCATGCCGCCGGTACGCGTTGGGCTCTGGAGGGAAGGGGGACCCCGATGGGGGTACTCGAGCGCAATGTGCGCGATGACGTGGGGCAGCCGCTGGGCAATGTCCCAAGTTCAGACAATAGGAGACAAATGGATATGTTTGAGGACGAGTGCCAGCGCGCCTCGTGGCGTCGTCATGGAGCGATTGCCCGTGGCGTAGCCAAACGCGGTCTGGTGGCGTTCCTGGCTTTTGCCATGGCTTTTGGTACCACGCCGGCGCAACTTTGGGCCGAGGGCACCGAGGGCATTGCCGAGACTGTGGCTGCTGCGACGGGCGGCGAGGGCACGTCGGCTGACGAGGGCGCTGCTGCCGACACCGGCGCGAACAGTGCTGCCGTGGGGGACGGCGCGGGTACCAGTGACGCTGCCGCCGGTCAGGGTGCGGCTTCGGGCGTCGCGAAGGGCAATGACGCCGCAGGTGATGCGGCTGAGTCCGACAATTCCGCCACGATGCCTGCTGTCGCTTCGGAGCAGGGCGAGACGAAAGCCGTTGTCACTTCCGCCACGCTGCTTTCGAGTGAGGCAAAGGTCTTCATCCAGGATTCCAAGGATAAGGACAACTTGTATTCCACGAAGTCGGGTACGCTTAAGGCTGGCGAGACGCTTTGGGCCAACATGTACGACGAGGTGGAGACCGAGGACGATTGGGGTGACCCCACCACCGAAACTCGGTCCGTCAGCAACCCCGGCGCCTGGACCTACACCTGGCTTGCCGGCACGGTTAAGGCGAGCAGCAACGTCGCCAATTACACCGAGATCGTAGGCAACGAACAGTCACTCACCGTTACCGACGCCATGGTTGGCAAGTACTTTATCTGCAAGGTAACGGCAGATGGCAAGGACTACTACGGCCCCTCGGTTTCGTACGGCTCGGGCATCAACGCCAAGGACATCCCTGGCCCCGTGCTCGGTGTTGGCCAGGCTCAGCTCGATT
Source organism: Collinsella sp. HCP3S3_E5 (assembly GCF_052067635.1). Classification (NCBI taxonomy): domain Bacteria; kingdom Bacillati; phylum Actinomycetota; class Coriobacteriia; order Coriobacteriales; family Coriobacteriaceae; genus Collinsella; species Collinsella sp. HCP3S3_E5. The sequence continues at coordinate 11,721 of NZ_JBQHQF010000030.1, forward strand.
CCGTTAAGCTGAGCAATTCTTCGCCTGCTGTCGGCGATGAGGTTACGGCTACGGCGTACGTTTCGCATAACACGCCCGTCACGAGCGACACCAACGTTACTTTTACCTGGTACGAGTCGACAAACAAGAACTCCGACTGGACCAAGATTGACGATGCGACGTCTGCCGCCTTTACTGTGCCCGAGAATCTAGCCGGTAAGTATCTGAAGGTCGTCGCCAACGCGGGCGTCAATGACGTCGATGCGACGACCTCCGATGCTGTGCTCAAGGCCGGCGCGGTCAAGCTCGCAGGCGTCGAGCTGACTGCATCATCCACGGAGATTGGGGCGACTCTCACGGCTAAGGCGTACACAGGCTCGAGCTACAGCCCCACCTACGTCGATAACTCTAAGGTCACCTACACCTGGAAGAAGTACAAGGGCGCCTCGGCACCCAGCAGCTCGACCACGTGGGAGACCATCGAGGGAGAGTTCGGTCCCACGCTTACCGTGACTGACGACCTTGAGGGCTACTATGTCTCAGTGTCCGCGAACGCGGGCGCGAACGATGTCTCGTTCGGCAACTCGTGGGCCGGCTATGGCGTGGGTCCCTTCAAACAAGCCGGCGCTGTGGACATCTACTCCGCCATCCTGGCCCCCGAAGGCTCCACCTCCGGCATCTTCATCTATACCGTTGATGACACTGTCCAAGCGCTCGCTAAAGAGAAGGGCGCCTCTGAGTACATCGATGCGTCCAAGCTGAACTATCAGTGGCAGGTTGCGGATAAAAAGGGCGGCGACTACACCGATATCGAGGGCGCGACGTCCAGCACTCTGAAGCTCGCGCCTTACGAGGGCAAGTCGGTTCGTTGCTACATTACCGCAAAGATTGGCAACAGCGACTACACCACCAAGGGCTCGAGCCTTATCGGTGCTGCCGGCTCCGTCAACATCACGAGCGTTAAGCTCGACAAGACGGGCGAGGCCAACGCAGGCGAGGCCATCACGGCGACCGCTAATGCGGCTTCGGGTGATGTGACCGCCAACGAGCACGTTGCGTGGTCGTGGTACTGCGGCGACACGGCGACGACGTGCACGACGAAGATCGATGGCGCGACCACCAATACCTTTGCACCCGATGCGTCCTATGCCGGTAAGTATGTCATGGCATGTGCTAACGGCGGCTTCGGAGACCAGAAGTCCAGTGCGGTACTCGTTGTTGAGGCGGGCTCCGTCGAGCTCTATGGCGTCGAGGTCACGGGGGCTTTGGAGTCTGGGCAAATCGCCGCAGGCAAAACGCTTGCGGCCAAAGCGACCAAGGGCAATTCCTACACCAGTGTCTCGGCCTCCGATAAGGTCCACTATCAGTGGCAGTACTCCAGCGACAAGAGCCCTCTCGATAGCCATTTTGAGAACATTGCCGACGCAGCCGATTCTGCGACGTATGCGCCGACCAACGACATGGTGGGCAAGTACATTCGCGTGATTGCAACGAGCAAGAACTCGGTCAAGAGCACGCAAAAGAAGAGCTACGGCAGCACGAGCTCTGTGGATCCCGTGGGTCCCGTGACGCTTGCCGGCCAGTACACGCTCAAGTCCGTTGAGCCCGCTGAGGCCACGAGCGCCACGCTCAATGTGGGCACGACGCTCACGCCCAAAGTTCGCATCCCCGGCTCTTCGAGCTGGTCCGATTCGGTCCTGCCCGAGGACGCCAAGCTCACCGTCACCTGGTACACCAAGGGCGCCGATGACGCCAGTTGGGTCAAGGTCACCGATAACCTTGACGCCTCCACCGGCGCTCTGACCATCACCGATACGCTTGTGGGCAAGTCGCTCAAGCTCGAGGCCTCGGCGCTCGATAACACCGTTACGTGGACCTCCGAGGGCACGGTGCTGCCGGCGGGGGAGTACAACCTGCTGCGCGTCGTGACCGCACCTCAGCTCCAGAGCGAGTTGACCAACCTTGTCGCGGGCGATAGCGTCTCCGCGGACGTGTACGCCAAGCGCGTCGACGGCTCCGTCACCAATGGCATCAAGCTGTCTGTCGATAGCGCCAGCATTTCCTGGTATGTTGCCGGGTCCGCCGACGCCGCCGAGGACGCATGGACCAAGCTCGACGTGACGGGTGCCAAGATTCAGGTCCCCGATACGGCCGGCAACAAATATCTCAAGGTCGTTGCCGCGAGCGGTTCCTCCAGGGTGGAGGTCGTCTCTTCCAACAAGGTCATCAAGGCGGGCTCGCTCAAAGCGGCCGTCCAGAAGCTCAACGACAAGAATGTTCAGCTCATCGCGGACTACAGCTCCAAGGGTTCCAACGTCAACGACCTGCTGAAGGCCCAGCTCGAGAAGCTCGGTTTCGATGACATCGACGTCAAGGTTTCCGAGGGCGGCGTACTGTTCCGCTCCGAGGACGCGCGCGCCACCGTCGGTATCTCCGACGCCCAGGACGACACCAACGGCGCCGTTACCTTCTTCTACATGAATCCCGACGAGTACACGGGATACAACCTCGACCAGCTTCGCAGTGCCGATGTGGCCTTTGAGCTTTCGCGCGCGGGTGAGGAGACTGAGTACTATCAGCCCGATAAGGCCGTCAAAGTCGCTTGGGACGAGGATAAGCTTCAGGAACTGCTTGACGAGGCCGCTGAGCAGCTCGTTATCGGTTATGCCTCGGGTGATACTGCCGAGCGCGTTACCCAGAACCTCACGCTGCCGTACAAGGCAGGCTCCAACAAGAAGTTCTCCGTCGAGTGGACAAGCTCCGATGCCGATGCTCTGTTTGTGTCGGGCTATGGCTGGGGCAACTACACGGGCAAAGTCGCGCGCGCATCGAGCGACCGTGAAGTTACGCTGACCGCCAAGGTTACCGTTCCGTCGAATGTCTCCGACGGTGTCAAGGTGACCGGTGAGGCTACGCACGTCGTGACCGTCAAAGGCGATCCCGAGAAGGTCGCTGCCGACAAGAAGGCGCTGCAGGAGAAGGTCGATGCGGCCTTTACCTACGACAACATCAAGTATTCCGGTACCGAAACGGTTGCCGACAAGGACGGCCTGACCGCCGACCTGCAGATGCCGCGCACGAGCACGCTCAAGATCGACGGCAAGTATTACAAGGTCGAGTACTCCGCCAGCACCGATGACATCACGTTCAACGGCTACAAAGGCACGGTCTACCAGCCGCTGCCCGGCGCCGAGGCAGCGAAGACCAAGGTCACCCTTACGGTGACCGATAAGTCCAACGCCGAGGTCACGGCAAGCAAGACCCTTGACTTTGCGATTGCTCCGCAGGACCAGGGCGAGCTCGATGCTGAGCTTTCTCTTATGGAAAAGGCGAAGGCCGGCTATGCTGCCGCCATTCTGAATGGCCAAGACGCCAATGCCGTTTCGGCCGACATGCACGCGTTTCAGAAGGCATATCTCGATGCCGACGGCAGCCTTGCCTGGAGCTATAACAAAGCGACGACCGATTCGACGTCCCTTGGTATTGTTCCGGTGGATCTTCCTGGCTATGACGCGATGTCCGGGCAGGATTGGCGTCTGTTTAAGTCGAGCAACAGCTCTATTGTCTCCGCAGAGAATCTCAAGGTCACGCAGCCGCAGTACAACACGAAGGTTGTCGTTTCCTCGCGCCTGACGAGCGAGAAGTACGCTCGCTATGCCGAGCGCTATCCCGGCAACACCACGTACGCTAAGCTTGCCAACCAGGACGTATCGGCAAAAATCACGGTTCTGGGCACGAGCGGCCAAAATAGCCCCGAGGTTACGGCGACATGCTCCGTCATTGGCATCGATGCCAAGGGCAAACAGCAGACGTGGGCTGCCGCTTCGCAGTACACGCTCAAGAACGGTGCGACTGCCGCCGATCTTTCCGAGGAGCTCTTTAAGCAGGCCGGCCTCAAGGCCGACTACGATCCCAACGGCTCTTGGGGTTGGGTACTCAATTCCATTACATCGCCTTTCGATGCCGATCGCACCCTTGCATACGACAATGCTACGGGCACCTATTGGCAGCTGTTCATCAATGGTGTTGCCGCGTCGGTTGGCGCTGGTAAATACACTCTCGAAGCGGGCGACTCTGTCGTCTGGTGCTACTCGAAGTTCGGTGACACTGCACCCACCGATCAGCTTTCGGTAAGTTGTACCGTTATCGGCCAGGACGTCTCGGGCGCTCAGCAAACGTGGGCTCAGCCTACGACCGCGCTGGTCGAAGAGGGCTCAACTGCCGCCGATCTTTCCGAGCAGGTCTTTAAGCAGGCCGGTATTGGCGCCGACACGGGTACGGGCTCGTACGGTTGGTTCCTCAATTCGCTGACGTCACCGTTCAATAAGAACGTGACGCTTTCGACCGAGCAGGTTAACGAAAGCAGTTGGAAATACTGGCAGTTCTTCGTTAACGGCAAGATGGCCAATGTCGGCGCCGGCAACTACACGCTCAAGGCCGGTGATGAGATTGCCTGGGTCTATGGTTCCGATGGCACCATGCCCGGTCAGGTTTCTGTCTCGATGGAGGTTATCGGCAAGAAGGACGATAAGGCACAGCGCTGGACCGATCCTTCGACGCAGGTGTTCGTTAAGGGCACGACCATCAAGGACGCCACTGCCGCCTACTTTGATGCTTTGGGCATCAAGTCCGAGATGTACGATCAGCTGGGCTTCTGGGGCGTTCACAGCCTTGTCTCTCCGCTTGACGGCACTAAGTTGGCCGGCGCTTGGTCGTTCTTTGTTAACGGTGTTCCCGGATCTCAGCTCGACAGTGACTACGTGCTCAAGTCGGGTGACGAGATTGTCTGGGCCTATGCTCCCGGCGATACGGTGCCTAATCCCGACGAGGTCGTAGTCGATCCGAGCGCACCGCGTCCGACCGATTGGAAGTCCGATTGGGACGGCAAGTCCAATGCGGCGGTCGAAAACGTTTCGACGCCTACGGGTGCGCTAGCGAGCTCTTGGACGTTCGACTGGAAGGCGTATTCTGGTTCGGCGTATCCCAACGCGAGTGAACCTATTGTCGTGAACGGCAATGTGTATCTCGCCGTCAACAAGCGTTTGCTAAAGATTGACGCCGAGTCGGGCAAGGTCCTTGCCGAGTCGAATCTTAAGACTGCTGTCGGTTACACCTCGCGCCCGATTTACGCGAACGGTTTGGTTATCGTTCCGCTTGATGGCGGTGCGGTCCAGGCCCTGACGGCTGACGCGCTCACAACGGTTTGGGTCACTGACTCCGTGAACGGGATCGCCCAGTCGAATTCTCAGCTGACGGTTGATGGCAATTACCTCTATGTCGGCACCGTTGATGTCGACTATGGAAAGGGTACGTACAATAACGGTCATCTGACGCGTATTAACATCCTGACTGGCGCCGTTTCTTGGCAGCATGTTAATGCCGACGAGGGCTATTACTGGACGGGCGCGACGGTGGGTGATGACTTTGTCTTGGTTCCCACCAGCTCTGGTACGGTCGAGATGCTCAGCAAGTCAACGGGTGATGTGCTCGGCAGCGTTTCGGTTGGGGCGATTGTCAACTCCACCTGCGTGCTTTCGGATGATGGCAGCCATGCCTATCTGATTTCGCGCGACGGCAAGCTTCACGTGTTGGCGATTTCTGATGGCGAATCGCGCGATGCGGATGCCGCTTCGCGTATTACCGAGGAACGCGTAGTTGACCTTGGCCTTACCGGCTGCGCGTGCGCGCCTACGATGCATGACGGCAAGCTGATTGTCGGCGGCGAGGTTGCTGGCGGCTCTGCGCTAGCGATTATTGATCTGGCCAACGACTTTGCCTCGACACTGATTTCGTCTGCCGATGGCTCTGCTCTTCCTACAGGTGGCATCAAGGGTGCTCCGCTGGTGAGCACTCAGGCAGATGGCACGTATGCGTACTTTACGGTTAACTACGGCGAGAGCTCTGATTACGTTAACTACACCTCAGGCGGTGGCGTATATCGTTACAAGTTGGGTGACGCTGAGGCTTCTGGTGTGTTTAGCGCAACGGGCCACAACAACTACTGTGACTCGCCAATCGCTTGTGATGCCCAGGGCAACTTGTACTACATCAACGACTCTGGCACGCTGTTCAAGCTGAATGCCGGCGTGAAGGTTTCGTTCAATGCCGGCGAGGGGTCTAAAGTCGATTTCCAGACCACGGCCGCCAACGGCTCTGTCGCCAAGCCGGCCGATCCGACGCGTGAGGGCTACACCTTTGGTGGCTGGTATACCGATGAGGCTTGCACAAAGGCGTATGACTTTAGCGCTGCGGTGACGGCCGATATGACGCTCTACGCTAAGTGGACCAAGAATGCCGTTACCCCTGGCGGTAACGGCGGCTCTGGCTCCAACGGCGGCAATGGCGGCTCGGGTAATGCCGGTGCTGGTTCTGGCTCCGGTAACGGCACAAATGGCCAGCAGACTGGCGGTGCTGTTGCTCCGGGCCAGAAGCCGGTGTCCACCACGACCAAGACCGAGACCAAGGACGGCAAGGATTCCAAGAAGGATTCCGGCAAGGGCGACAAGAAGGACAGCAAGAAGTCTGACAAGAAGTCCGGCAAGTCCAGCTCCAAGTCCGATACGGGCTCGGCTGCCGCGACTACCGCTAAGAAGTCCGCTGAGGCTCCGGCACAGCAGTCTGGCTTCAACCCGCTCGCCATTGCCGGCGTAGCGGCCGGCGTGATCGGGCTTGCGGTCATTGGCGTGTTCGTGTTTACCAAGCGCCGGTAGGTGAGAGCTGTGTCCAATAAACCTCAGGATGCCGACTCCAAGCAACCCGACTCGTCGTTCATCCAGCTCGACGATGGAAAGCAAAAGGGAGCCGCTTCGGCGGCGTCCGCCCCTCGGCGCAAGGCGCTACTTGGCTCTCTGACGGCCGTCTGCATCGCGCTGATTGTCGTCTCGCTGGGCTTTGTTCACCCTTCCGCCAGCGGCGCCTGGTCCATCGATTGGATCGCTCGGGCCGTGGCGGGGAGGAGCGTTGCCGGCTCTGGCTCTATCGCTTCTCGCAAGATGGAGACAGCGGGCTCCTCGTCTTCTGACGCTGTGGACTCCGAGTCCAAGGACTCGAATGAATCGGATTCCAAGGACGCTTCCGAGTCTTCGGACAAGAAGTCAGACAAGGATTCGAAAGAGAAAAAGTCCGAAGGCAAGGGCGGCAAGAAGTCCAACAACGCGTCTGCCGGACAGGGCTCCGAATCCGCTGGTGGATCGAGTTCTTCTGACGGCTCCTCTTCGGGCGGCGGCTCGGTGTCTGGCGGTGGGTCTGTATCCAACGGCGACAGCGCCTCTGCTGGCAATCAGGGCGGCTCGCAGCAGCCTGGCTACATTACTGTGACGGTCTCTGTGACGTCGAGTGCCGTGGGCAATCCTGTGTCTTCTGGCGGTACGTTCACCTTCAACGAGGGCGCTACCCCCTACGATGCCCTGTGCGCACTGGGCCTCTCTGTAAATGCGCACGGCTCATCGTACGGCACGTATGTCGCCGCTATCGGCGGCCTGGCCGAGAAGGAGCACGGTGGTACAAGCGGCTGGATGTACTCCGTTAACGGTGTGACGCCCAACACGGCGTGCAGCAACTACGTTCTCTCCAATGGCGACAGCGTCGTCTGGTATTACGTAACGGGTTAAATGCCTTGACATAGCGCACGGAGCGGACGGTTCGGACAAACACCCGAGCCGCCCGTCTTTATGCGAATGGGACGTCGTTTCCCAATCGAGGCTCAACCGGAAATTGCATCCCACTCTGAAGGTGAATTCCGGGACGCAATTTCCGCATCAGCATCCATTGGGAAAGCGCATCCCGTTCTAGACATGGGACTGCGGACGATTTCTTGGACCGTTACGCGGCCCTTCCCAGCGCGGCGCGGAACTCGGCCGGCGTGCGGCCGCCGAGCGCATCGCTGCGCCTCTCCGTATTGTATCGG
>NZ_JBQHQF010000031.1:0-17379 GCF_052067635.1 Collinsella sp. HCP3S3_E5
TGACATGCCGGGGGCGGACCGGGACGGGTTAACGGCAGGCCCCGCCGACCGATTGCAAGCGGTCGGCGGGGCCATTGTGGCTCTTGACAGCGGATTGGGTCATATGAGCGAAAGCCCGCCAGAGCGAGCAAGGTGCCTTCAAACGAGGCGGCATTGACCTTCTGGTCATGCCGCCGAAGTTGAAAGGCAGATTGCCGCTCTGGCGGGCTTGCAGCGTCGAGCTGTTACGGCGTTTGGTAAACCGCCGTAACTAAAAACGGTTGCCGCGGAAGCCGCCGCCGTTGCGGCCGCCACGGTCGCCGCCTCGACCGCCGCGGTCGCCGCCACGGTTGCCGCCGAAGCCGCCACGGTTGCCACCGCGGTCGCCATAGCCACCACGGTTGCCGCCAAAGCCGCCGCGACCGCCACGGTCGCCGCCACGGTCACCAAAGCCGCCACGGCCACCGCGACCACCACGGTCGCCGCCACGGCCACCGCGGTCGCCAAAGCTGCCGCGACCGCCACGGTCGCCGCCACGGCCACCACGGTCGTCACGGCCGCCGCGAGGACCGCGATCCTCGTCCAGACCCATGGCGACGAGCGGAGCGATAACCTTATCGAGCGCGGCCATCAGCTCGGTGGCCTCCTCGTAAGAAAGCTCGGGCAGGAGCTTCTCCTTCTTGTTGGCAAGCTCGACCAGGCCCTCAGCGGCATCCTCGGCAGCGAAGACGACAATCTTGCGCATATCGCCCTCGGCGTTGTCGATGCGGCCGACCAGATCGGCAGCCTCGGCCTCGGCCATCAGGCCATCGAGCTCACGAAGGCGCATGCCCAGCAGGTCGGACATTTCCTTCTGCTCCATCTTGGGCTTGAGGTCAAGGAGCTTGATGGCGCGCTCGATGTTCGCCATACGCTCGGCCTTGGCCTCCTCCTCCTTGGAAATAGCAAAGCGACGGCTACGCAGCAGGCGGGCGGCCTTCTGTATCTTGTCCATCAGCTCTTCGTCATCGTAATCAACGGCGGTCTCGACAACCTCGGCCTCCTCCTCGGCGGAAACCTCGTCAGCGGCCTTAACCTCGGTAGCTTCGGTCTCCACGGTCTCGACTGCCTCGACCTCGGCAGCCATGGTCTCGTTCTCGGTCTCGTTCATGATCTCTTCGTTCTCGGACATGAGACTCCTTCTTGGCCCTCTCGGGCATCATCGCCCCATTCGCGGGGCCCGTCGCGCACTCTTTGCGCTTTAAACATTCATGCCTCTCGGCAAAACGTCCATTAGTTTATGGTGTCGCCATCCAATCTAGCTGCAGAATCTATGTGCACACATTAATGCGACATGTCGCGGTATCATGGCCTGAACCAAACGTGTCCACCTTAAGGAGCCCGCCATGATTAAGCCCATCATGAAATCCGAGTTCTTTTTGCGCCTGCCTTCCGAAGACGCAGGGCCCGACGATGCCGTGATCGGGCAGGACCTCCTGGATACGCTCCACGAGCATGAGCACGAGTGCGTGGGGCTCGCCGCCAACATGATCGGCGTGCGCAAACGCATCATCTGCGTAAAGGACGGCAACAGGACGCTCCTGATGTACAACCCTCAAATTCTTGAGCAGGTCAATGCCTATCAGACCAGCGAAGGATGCCTCTCGCTGATCGGCGAGCGTCCCTGTACCCGCTATCGTCGCATTAAGGTGGAGTATTTGGACGAGAACTTCGTCCACCGCATCAAAAACTTCTCGGGCTACACCGCCGAGATCATCCAGCACGAAATCGACCACTGCAACGGCGTTGTTATATAGTTCCGCGAGTCAAGGAAAATGATCTGTTTTCCTCCGTCCCCTTTGGATCATGGTAACGACGCAGGCTGAGCACACGACAGCGAGCGAGCCGCATTTGCGCCAAGGTGACGTGAAATGAGAGGGCGCTGACCTTCTGGTCGCGCCCTCGAAATTGAACGTCAGATTGGCGTGAATGCGGCTCGCGTAGCGTCAAGCGGTCCGCCGTTCGGTAGAACGGCGGAACCAATTAGGACTGGCGGTAGTGATCAAAGAAATCGGCGAGGTCTTCGAGCGACTCTTTGAGCACTTCCATGCGCGGCAGGTACACGATGCGGAAGTGATCGGGCTCAGCCCAGTTGAAGCCGCCGCCACGCGTGATGAGGATCTTCTTCTCGTGCAGCAGGTCGAGGGCAAACTGCTCGTCATCGGTGATGTTGAACTTTTTAACATCCATCTTGGGGAAGATATAAAACGCCGCACGCGGCTTGACCACCGAGATGCCGTCGATCTTGCTGAGCGCCTCATACACAAAGTTGCGCTGCTCGTAGACACGACCGCCGGGGCGGATGTAGTCGTTGACCGACTGATGGCCGCCAAGCGCCGTCTGGACGATCGACTGGGCCGGCACGTTGGAGCACAGGCGCATGTTGGAGAGCATGTTGATGCCCATGATGAAGTCGCTCATGCAGCGCTGGTTGCCCGAAAGCACCATCCAGCCAATGCGATAGCCCGCGATCATATGCGACTTGGACAGGCCGCTAAACGTAATGCAGGGCAGGTCGGGGGCGAGCGATGCAATGGAGACGTGCTCGTAGCCGTCCATGCACAGGCGGTCATAGATCTCGTCGGCAAAAATCATGAGCTGGTGCCTGCGCGCGATCTCAACGATGCCCTCGAGCACCTCGCGCGGATAGACAGAGCCCGTGGGGTTGTTGGGGTTGATGATGACGAGGGCCTTGGTCGCGCTCGTGACCTTGGACTCCATATCCTGCAGATCGGGATACCAATCGGCCTGCTCATCACACAGATAGTGCACGGGATGTCCACCGGCAAGAGTTGCGCACGCCGTCCACAGCGGATAATCGGGGCTGGGAATCAGAATCTCGTCGCCATTGTCGAGCAGCGCGTTCATCGAAAGCTGAATGAGCTCGGACACGCCGTTGCCCGTGTAGATATGTTCCATCTGAACATTGGGCAGGCCCTTGATCTGCGAATACTGCATGATCGCCTTGCGCGCAGAGAACAGACCGCGCGAGTTGGAATAGCCTTCGCAGTCGGGCAGCTGCTGGCGCATGTCCTTAATGACCTCATCGGGCGTGCGGAAACCAAAGGGCGCCGGATTACCGATGTTGAGCTTGAGGATGCACTCGCCTTCGTCCTCCATACGGGCTGCCTCGTCGACAACGGGGCCGCGCACGTCATACAGAACGTTCTCGAGTTTGGTGGATTTAGAAAAAGTACGCATGGTGGTGCTCCTTGCAATTTGAGCTGAGGGATAGGGTTCGGGCTTGGAAACGTTGTGGGTCGATGATGTCTCGCCTTGATCGGCGTCACCGGCGAGCAGCCAGGTAACATCGACCTCCAAAATGCGGGCAAGCAGCTCTGCCACATCGCGCCGCGGAATCGTCTTGCCGCTCACATATTGGCTCATCTGACTCTTGCCGAGTTTTTTGCCGAGCATCTCAGATGCGCGGATTACGTCCGACTGGCGAGCGTCGCGATCGGACATAGCCTGTCGCAGGCGATCGCTAAACGTCTTTTGGGTCACAGGAACCTCCTTGCTGGCAAAGTTCAATTTATAGAACACGAATTGAACCAAGGTTCAATTTAGCAAGCAGTATAGCGCCGTGCTATTTCTAAAAGTTCAATTTCAAAAATAACATGACCCAAACCTCAAGATTTACCCCAAGGCGGTAACGACGTGCGCCCATTTAGAGGTATTCGAGAAAACGGGCGGCGGCAAGCGAAACATCGGCCGTTCGATATATGGCGTTGATCTGCCGATGGGGATGCCCTTCGAGCGGACGCACGGCAACATCGAACTGACAGCGGCGCATGATGAGAGCGGGAAGAATGCTCACACCCAGGCCGTCCTCGACCATAGCCATAATCGCATAGTCATCCCAGGTCGACAGTTTTGAGTGCACTGCCAGTCCCGCCCGACGAAACAGCGGCGTAATCTCGTCATCGGTGCCGCGTTCTAGCAGAATAAACTGCTCGTTGGCCAAGTCGGTAAGAGAGACGACCTCCGCCGTGGCAAACAACGAGCCTGACGGCACTACCGCCATTAACTCGTCGCGCACCAAAGGCAGCGATGTCATGCCGTTTTCTCGGGGCTCACGAGGGATAAAGCCCAGATCGCAGCGACCCTCTGCCACCCATTGTTCAATCTCTGAATAGTCGCCCATCAGCAACTCGTAATCGACGTCTGGATGATCAGCACGAAAACGCGCAATCACCGGCGGCAGCACGTGGGTCGCCACGCTCGAAAACGTACCGATGCAGATTTTGCCGCGCATGAGCCCGCGCATCTCATCCACCCGTCGCTGCAAGCGAACGAATTCCTCGCAGAGCGCCTCGACAGCCGGCATGACCTGCCGCCCGTCGGCAGAAAGAGCAACACCTTCACGACTGCGGTCGAGCACCTTAAAGCCCCAATCGGCCTCAAGATCGGCCACCATGCGGCTCACGCCCGATTGCGAGTAGCTCAGGCGCTCGGCAGCACGCGTAAAGCTTCCAGCGCGCACGGTCTCCAGCAGCACCTGCATCTTTTGAATATTCGTTTCCACGACATGCCTCCACCTTTGCATGAGTTTTTGTCATGTTTTCCATGCATTATATTCGCTTTTCTTCTAAAGCCAGTTCAACCATAGTGAACATGCACGGATATAGAGGGGACGGCAGCGCATGAACAACGGATTGATTACGTATTTAGCAGCATTGTTGTTGTTTGGCTCCAACGGCATCATCGCTGCGGCCATCGCACTCCCGAGCTCCGATATCGTGCTGCTGCGCACTTTTCTGGGAGCCCTTTCGCTTGTCACCATCCTCGCCATTACCCAACGCCATAAGCTGCAGGCGCCTTCTCGCCCCCGCGAAGCCGCAGCCCTCCTCCTCTCGGGAGCCGCACTAGGCGCCAGCTGGATTTTTCTGTTCCGCGCTTATCAGACGATCGGCGTCGGCGTTTCTTCGCTGCTGTACTACTGCGGCCCCATCATCGTCATGGCCCTCTCGCCGTTTATCTTTGGCGAAAAACTAACCGGTGGCAAAATCGCCGGGTTTATCGCAGTCGCCTGCGGCGCTTTTCTTATTGCAGCGCAAGGTCTAGGCGGCAATATGCCCATTGCGGGCATCGTCTGCGGAATCGCCTCGGCCTTCTGTTATGCATTGATGGTCATCGCCAGCAAGGGCGCGCCGCACATCGAAGGCCTCGAGAACTCCGCGCTCCAGGTGAGCGCCGCCTTTGTGACCGCGCTGGTCCTTACACTCGTCACCCAAGGCACCCCCTCATTCCTGTCCGCCAGCATCGCCGCAACCATCGATTGGCGCGCCGTCGCTATGCTCGGCGTCGTCAACACCGGCATCGGTTGTCTGCTCTACTTTAGCGCCGTCGCCAAACTGCCCGTGCAGACCGTCGCTGTCGTCGGCTACCTCGAGCCGCTTTCGGCCGTCGTGTTCTCGTCCGCCCTTTTGGGCGAAGTCATAACACCGGTCCGCCTGATGGGCGCCGTGCTTATCATCGGCGGCGCGATCTCTTGCGAACTCGCCGGTAAACGCTCAGGCGCCAAGACCGGTATCGCTCAGGCAGCACGCGTCTAAAAGTTCCCTCTTCAGTTTCAAAGCAGGGGCGCGTCCGCGGTTATTACATTGCAGCAAAGCCATACAGCGGATGCGCCCCTGTTTTGAAATGCTACCTGCGTACATAAATAATCCCCAGCTGGGGATTATTGTCTACAATTACCCGATGTGCCAAACAGCTCTTGTATGTATAAAGACGGCATAAAAGTTATCTGTCCAAGACAGATAACCGGATGTCCAAGGGAGTCCACGTGGCGCACGCCAAACTGGAGGCAAACCTCCAAGACCAGCACGGTCAAGTACGTGGTAATCGCCATGAAGGCCGACAACCACAACGAGGGCGGCATCTTCGCCCTGTTTAGCCTGGTGCGCAAAGTGGCGCCGTGGCTGATCCTACCTGCCATGATCGGCGGCGCGGCGCTGCTCGCCAATAACTCCAGCTCGAGGTTCAGATCGAGGAAGCCGAGGAAATGGATGTCGGTATCTTCTCGGACGAGCTTGGCAACGGCAACGAAGCCGGTAGGGACATGAACGTCGACCCCACCGAGCTGCTCGGGAGCGTCGCCGATACGCCCGAACAGCAACAGTTCGACGGCCTCGAGAGCGAACAACTCAACGACGCCAACTTCTAACGACGTCGCGCGTCGACGACAGCGGCCCTGCGCCTCACGAGAGGCGCAGGGCCGCTTTGCGTTGCAGTAAAGCCGCCGGCTACGAACGACGCGGCTCGGGAACCACGAGCCTATCGGGGCTCGCGCCCTCGGCATCCATCAGGCTCACGTAGCGAATCGACGGATCCTCATACGTTGAGTAATAGTAATTGCCCGTGCGCGCGCTAAAGCATCCGGTGTAGATAGTCTTCTCGAACTTGCCGTCACCCATCTTGGACGCACCCTCGATCATCGCCACCCCCTCGAGCGAGCGGAACATGCGAATGACGTTCTCGGCCTCGCTGTCTTTTTGCGGGTAATTGGCATTGAGGTACGCCGCCTTTACAAAACGGCTCGGCGAATAGCAGTCACCCGGAATACCGCGCATGCCGGCACCCGCGCCATAGGGCTTGAGCTCGGCGCCACGCCATGTCGCCGTCTGAGGAAAATCGCTTGTGGCGGTGATATAGGTGCGCAGGTTTTCCATGTGCCACGGGAAGGTCGGCTGATTGGCAAGGGTGTCGACCGGATCGTCGTATACATGCAGACCGTCAGCCATCATCTCGACCACGATGCTGCGCCGGCTGTCGCCGATAATCCAATGGAGCAGCGACACACCCAGCCCCTCTCCGGCAGATTTGGCAACAATCACCGTGTCGCGCAGCGCAGCCTCGACCTCGTCGACCGTCGAGAACGTCGCTGCCACCCACAGGGGAAACTCATAGGCCGCGATATTGGCCTTTCCATCAACCGGGTCCTCGGCATACTCGGCATAACCGGGAAAGTTGAGCCCTGCCACAGCCAGACCCGCATCGTTACCACAGTCGAAAAACATAGGATAGTTCTTGTAATCGATGCACATGCCGATTACCGCGTGTGCCGCCGACGCATCGTCGATAAACGAATACGGGATATGGAACCCGCGGGGCATCACGCGAACCTGTTGGCCGTAGCTAAAGCTCCAGTCGAGGTTGCGACCCAGATACATGTTGCCGGAATTATCGGTAAATCGAATGCTCGTGCACATGGCGCCTCCTAGCCATACGTCCTTGTTAAGCTCATTGTTACCAAACAAATAGGCGCTAAACACAAAAGCCCGGACATGACAATAACGTCACGCCCGGACCACACAAGCAAGATAAACTCAACCAAGTCAACCTCGCAGGTCGTCTAAGGAGTCAAAGTACCGCAGATTGCCACGAAAGAGGAGCGAAGCGTACTTAAGGTACGCGAGCGACGATTGAGCGGCAAGGTGCGGTACTTTGGTCCCCTTAGACCAACTTTCCAAGACAGTGATCAATCATATGCTGGATCATTTGTGCCTCAAAGCCCGTGTAGTCGCGGCGGCACTCCTTCATCTTGCCGTCGACGATCTGGTCAAAGGCAACCTTGCACTTGATATAGCGCGTGGACTTGGTGATTTCGTCGTGCGTCAGGCAGCTCTCCTCCATCTTGCTGGCGCCCAGGCCAAACACCAGACGGGGGTTGTAGAGCACGTGGGGCTCGCCGGCGTCGTCCAGATAGACGCAGACCTTCTTGGTGACGCCAATCTGGTTGGCGGCAAGGCAGCCGGCGTCCTCGAGCGACTTGATGGTATCGATCAGGTCCTGTGCGACCGACTCGTCCTCGACAGTCGCAACCTCGCAACGCTGGGACAGGATAGCCTCGTCGCGGCAGAGCTCTTTAATCATACGTTCCTCCAAAGAGTTCAATGTAACTGCTTAAGTATACGGTACCTACACATTTTCATGCGAAAAATACCGTCCGCCTGTTACAAAGCGCCGAACTTCAACATGCGAGAAACATCGACCTTCCAAAGGCGATATAGTAGGTAAGTTCGTGTCAATCGGCCTAAACTCGGGGCCGAACAAGGAAAGGGTATGCATGGACGAACTTTTTCACGTCAGCGAGCGCAAGTCCACAATCGGGACCGAACTTCGCGCTGGACTGACAACATTCCTGGCGATGGCCTACATCATCGCCGTCAACCCTGCGGTGCTCTCGGGCGCTGGCATCGATGCGGGAGCGCTCGCCTGCGCCACCTGTCTGGGCGCCGGCATCATGACCATCTGCATGGGCATCTTCGCCAACCGCCCGCTCGCCTGTGCGTCGGGCCTGGGCATCAACGCCATGATTGCGGGCATCACCGCCGCCATGTGCGGCGGTGACTGGCACGTTGCCATGAGTGTTATCTTCCTCGAAGGTATCATCATCTTGCTACTCGTCCTTTGCGGCCTGCGCGAGGCCATCATGGACGCCATCCCCGTGGTCCTGCGCCACGCCATCTCGGTGGGTCTGGGCCTGTTTATCGCCATGATCGGCCTGTGCGACGCCGGTATCATCACCGCTGGCGCCGGTACGCTCGTCGGCCTGGGCGATATCGCCTCCCCCACCTTTATCGTCGGCATCATCTCCATCGTCGTGACGGTTGCCCTTGCTTCCCGCAACGTGCCGGGCTCACTGCTCATCGGCATCATCGTCGCCGTTATCGCCGGTATCCCGCTGGGCGTCACCCATGCGCCCGAGGGTCTCATCGCACCGCTCGACTTCTCGACCTTTGGCGCCCCGTTTGCCAGCACTGCTGATGGCAACATGGCCATCGTGAAGGTCCTGACCGACCCGATGCTGCTCGTCGTTGCCTTCTCGCTGCTCATGAGTGACTTCTTCGACACCATGGGCACCGCGATGGCCGTCGCCAAGCAGGGCGAGTTCTTGACCGAGGACGGCAATGTCGAGGACATCCGTCCCATCCTGGTCGTCGACTCCGTGGCCGCCGCTGCCGGTGGCTTTATGGGCGTCTCCTCCATCACCACCTTCGTCGAGTCCACCTCTGGTGCTGCCGACGGTGGCCGCACCGGCCTCACCTCCGTCACCACCGGCGTGCTGTTCATTCTCGCCGCGTTCTTCTCCCCCATCGTCACCATCGTTTCCAGCGCCGCCACCTGCGGTGCTCTGGTCTACGTCGGCTACCTCATGATGAGCGAGGCCTCCGAGATCGACTGGTCCGACGTGTCGCAGGGTTTCCCAGCGTTCATGATTGTCGCCGGCGTGCCCTTCACCTACTCCATCTCTGCCGGCATCGGTCTGGGCTTTATCGCCTTCGTGGTTGTCGCGCTCTTTAAGGGCGAGGCCTCCAAGATCAAGCCGCTCATGTGGATCGCAGCACTCGCCTTCCTCGTCTACTTCTTTGTAGCGTAAGGGCAAAGCTGCCAAAGCAAAACCTCAAGGCGCAGAGTCGTATCAAGCGGCTCTGCGCCTTTCTTTTAGCGACGGTCCCTACGCCGACGTGCGACAATCGTATTTGTAGATGTCGAAATGCAGAGAGAAGCTTGTCATGGAAGCGCGTCAAAAGCAGATAACCATTCATTCAAGGCATGTCGAAAGCGCGCCCGTCATTTTCCTTCCCGCGGTCATGGGTGACGGCACCGAGGTCTATAGCCGTTGTCTTGAGCTTGATTGCCCGCCATTCACCCTGGTCGCCATTGGCGGGCTCAATTGGAATCGCGAGCTGAGCCCTTGGGAATGCGACGGAACCGTGCGCGATGCCGAGCCCTTTGGTGGTCAGGCGTCCGAGTTTCTCGATGAACTGCTGAATCGGATAATCCCAGAGGTCGAGCCATCACTTCCCTGCCCGCCTACCTGGCGCGGCATTGCCGGTTACTCATTGGCGGGTCTCTTTTCGCTTTGGTCGCTCTGGCAGACCGATGCCTTTAACCGTGCCGCAAGCGCATCGGGGTCCCTATGGTTTCCCGGATTTGTCGATTACGCACACGGGCACACGATGCCAGCCGCGCCCAACGCCGTCTATCTATCACTCGGCAAAAAGGAGACCAAGACGCCCAACCGCATGATGCGGCACGTACTCGACGACACGCGCGCAATGGAAAAACTACTCGGCGACCGAGGCATCCCCGCGACCTTCGAGCTCAACCCCGGTAACCACTTTGCCCAAACCGATGTGCGCATGGCCCGCGGCATACACTGGATACTGACGCATTAAAAATGGCGCCCACGCGTACGCACGGGCGCCATTTTTTTGATTTAGCTGAACACAACTACTACTCGACAGTCTCCTCAAGTTCAGAAACGGCGAACTCAAAGTCGTTGCCAGGCAGAATCGCGTTGAGCACGATGCCCACCAGCGAGCCCACGGCAAGGCCCGAAAGCGAAATCGTCACGCCGCCCAGCTCCAGCACGATGGCACCGGCGGCGCTGTAGGCAATGCCGAGTGAAAGCACGAGCACCAGAGCGGTCACCAGCACGTTGCGGTTGTTCTGGAAATCGACCTGGTTCTCGATGAGGTTACGGACGCCCACGGCGCTGATCATGCCATAGAGCACGAGCGACACGCCGCCGATAACGCATGCCGGCATGGCGGCGATCACGGCAGCGAACTTGGGGCAGAACGAAAGCACGATGGCGCAGCACGCGGCAATGCGAATCACGCGCGGGTCAAACACACGCGTCAGGGCGAGCACGCCGGTGTTCTCGCCATACGTGGTGTTGGCCGGAGCGCCAAAGAGCGAAGCCAGAATCGTGGCGAGACCATCACCGAGCAGCGTGCGATGCAGGCCGGGATCGGCGATGTAGTTGCGCTCGCAGGTGGAGCCAATAGCGGATATATCGCCGATATGCTCGATCATGGTTGCAAAGGCCAGCGGCATGATGGTGATGATGGCCGTCGTGGCAAGGCCGCTATCGAACTGCGGCCCAAAGAGTGCAAACACCGTGTTGTCCCACACGACAGGCAAGCCAAGCCAGGGAGCGGCTGCGACGCCGGAGAAATCGACCTCGCCCAGCGCAGCCGCAACGGCATAGCTCACCACGACGCCCAGTAAAATCGGCACGATCTTGACCATGCCGCGACCCCAAATATTGCAGATGACGATTACGGCGACGGCAACCACGGCAACGAGCCAGTTAGTCTGGCAGTTGGCAATAGCGGAACTCGCCAGGATCAGACCGATCGAAATGACAATGGGGCCAGTCACCACCGGCGGGAAGAAGCGCATGACGCGCTTGGCACCAAACGCGCGGAAGAGCGCCGCAAGCACTGGGTAGAGCAAACCGGCGCAGGCAACGCCCAGGCAAGCGTAGGGCAATAGCTCGGCCTCGCCGTTGGGCGCGATTGCGGCATAACCGGCAATAAAGGCAAACGATGAGCCCAAAAATGCGGGGACCTTACCGCGTGACAGGAAGTGGAAGAGCAGCGTGCCCAAGCCGGCAAACAAAAGCGTTGCCGATACCGAAAGGCCGGTGAGCACGGGCACCAGCACCGTGGCACCAAACATGGCAAACAGGTGCTGCAGACCGAGCAGGAACATGCGCGGGCAGCCGAGCGACGAAGCGTCGTAGATGGCATCGGTGACGGCGGGCGTCGAGGACTGGGACATGGATGTCCTTTCGAATGGAAGGGCGCTCGGGCATAGCGGATAACCTGCCCGAACGATACGGTCCGAACCATTGTACGCGATACACCATGTCTCGCACGCGCCGTCACTTGCAAACGGTACCGCTATTTCCAAACACGTTCGGCAATACGCTTGACCAGCGCGATCTTTGCCCACTGCTCGCCTTCGGTCAGCTTGTTGCCAATCTCGCAGCTGGCAAAGCCGCACTGCGGAGAAAGATACAGATTCTCAAGCGGCACGTACTTTGCTGCCTCATGAATACGCTCGACGATCGCGTCCTCGTCCTCGAGCTCGGCTGCCTTGGTGGTCACCAGGCCCAACACGACCTTCTTACCGGGCGCAACATACCTGAGCGGCTCAAAACCACCGGCGCGCGGAGTGTCGAACTCCAGATAGAACGCGTCAACGTCCTCATGCGCAAACAGGTACGGGGCGATGGGATCATAGCCGCCCTCAAAGGCATAAGTAGAGTGGTAGTTGCCACGGCATACATGCGTATTGATCACCAAGTCGTTAGGCTTGCCCGCGATGGCGGCATTGTTGAGCGCCACGCCCAGCTCGCTCACCTTTTGCAGGTCAACCGGGCTCATGCCGGTCTTGGACACAAAGTCAGTATCGCAATAGATGCCCCAGGTGCAGTCATCAAATTGGATGTTGCGGCAACCCGCGGTATACAGATCGGCAATCACGGTGCGGTATGCCGCGGCGATGGCATCGGCGAGCTCTTCGTCGGTCTTGTAGACGGCGCGCAGGCTCTCCTGCTGGCCATCGCAGCGGTCGAGCGTGACTTCGGAGAACGTCTGGATCGGCGCCGGAATGGTTTGCCGCGCGACCTGGCTCTCCCCCTCGAGCGCCTTGACAAACTTGAAGTGCTCGACGAACGGATGGTTCTCGCCGCTAATAGGTCCGGTCACCACGGCGGTGTCGGCGGTAGTCTCCTCATCGTGGAACATATAGCCCGTACGCGAGGTGCGGCGCTCGATGCCGTTGAGACCCCACATAAAATCGAGGTGCCAGTAGCTGCGGCGGAACTCGCCATCGGTGATGACCTGCAGGCCGGCGGCCTTTTGCTTTGCCACCAAATCGCGAATGGCCTCGTCCTCGACTGCCTTAAGTCCCTCGGCATCAAGCGCGCCTGCCGCATAGGCAGCGCGGGCGTCCTTTACGGCCTGCGGACGAAGAAAACTGCCGACGATATCGGCGCGAAACGGCGCTTTGAGCTGGGTGGAATTGCTCATAGGAATCTCCTTTTGCATGGAATGCTTTGGCGAGAAAGAGTATGAGCGCACTCCTGGTTATCGTAAAATATGCGTTTATATATGTTTGCCATATAGTTTTCCTATAGCCATTTCGACAGCTCAAGACAGCAACATCAAACGCTACCGGTTAGATATGCCTCCGGATGGCCTCGACATAAGCCTGTCCATAGCGCGTGAGCGTCGTATTCTTGCGCGTGATAATGCCAATCTCCATGTATTCATCTACATCGAGCGGAATCGAGATAATACCGGGGCCATTAAGCTCGTGGCTAATCACGCCCGAACACACCGTGTAGCCGTTGAGGCCCATGGCTAGGTTGAACAAGGTCGCACGGTCGCGCACGCGGATATTCTTGCGGCGCTCAAACGTCGAGGTCAGTTCCTCGGAATAGTAAAACGAGTTGTAGCTGCCTTGCTCGTAGGACAAAAACGGATACTCCTCGAGGTCATCGAGCGTCACGCTGGCGTGGTCCGCCAGTGGATGGTCGGCGCATACAAAGACGTGCGGCGTGGCGCAGAAGAGTCCTTCGAATACGAGCTCGTTGGCCGCCAGCATGCGCTCGATAACCTCGCGGTTATGTTCGGATAAGTACAGAATGCCCAGTTCACTCTTCATGTGCGCGACATCTTCGATGATCTCGTGAGTCTGTTCCTCGCGCAGGGTAAAGTCGTAGCGCGCGGCATCGAACTCACGGATCACGTCGACAAACGCATTAACGGCAAAGGAATAATGCTGACAGCTCACACTAAAGTGCGGCACTTGCTCGGATGCGCCCTTGTACTTGCCCTCGAGCAGGTCGGCCTGATCGAGTACCTGGCGCGCGTAGCCCAAGAATGTCTCGCCTTCCTCGGACACAATGACGCCCTTGTTGGTGCGCTCAAAGATGTGCACACCCATCTCGTTTTCGAGATCGCGAATCGACGCGGTAATCGAAGGCTGCGACACAAAGAGCCGGCGCGAGGCCTCGGTAATACTGCCGCATTCGGCAACCTTAACAACATACCTGAGCTGCTGAAGCTTCATGACTTTCTCCCTAGACGTTCGTGACGCCATGACCCGTCGCGTCCACCTGGCGCATAAACGACGGCATCGCCCCCGTCGCGGCGCAGGCGGCAATCTCATGCAGAGCCCCGGCAACCGCATCGTCTGCCGCAGCACCGATATGCCAACGCGCGGAAGCCGTGACGGCCTCATTGGCATTGGCGACTGCAACGGAGTTGGGAACGGCATTAATCATGGGCAGATCGTTATCGGAATCGCCGAACACCGCCACCTCGTCGGGCGTTAGGCCCAAAGCACGCGCCAGCTCCAGCGTGGCACAGCCCTTGTCCCAACCAGCCGGAAGAATGTCAAACAGGCGCACTCGGTTGTTGGGAAACACAAGCGAGAGTTCCGGCACCTCGGCGGCAACGCGCTCGCGTAGCTCCGCGAGCCCTTCACGCGAACGGGCACTCCAGATATTCGCCTTGAACACCGGCGCGTCACCGACAACGGGACGGCACGGGGCCTCTTCGCCTTTGAGCCACGCGTTGCCGCCCGACTCCATAGCGCGATGCACGCGCTCGGGGTCGCTCGTCACACAATAGGCGTCATTGTCCCAAAAGTCATCACCCAGGCTGTAGACCTTCAGATAGGTATCATCGGTCTCTTGCTCCAAGTAGTCAGCCAAGCGAATAAGGGCGGTATTGTCGGTCGCATGCGAGGCTACCACCTCGCCGTCGACAAACATGACCTGGCCGTTGCAGAACGCACCGGTCGAGAAGCACTCGGAGCGATTACGAAACATCCAGCCCATCGCGGACGGCTGACGGCCCGAAACCGGGCCAAAGTGCAGGCCCGCCGCCTGCATGGCATGAATGCCCTCGATGGCGTAGTCGCTGGCGCCGTCATGCCCGGCTGGAATCAGCGTATCGTCCATATCGGTCAGCACAAGTTTGATCATAGAGTCCCCCAGTCATTTTCACCGTATCCATTGTAGCGACCTGCCAATAAGGGACAGGTTTATTTTGGCAGGTTTTATCTGGGAAAATGCGACGCCCCAGTTGCCACCTACCAAAATAAACCTGTCCCTTTTTGGCAGGTGCGCTAGTATAGGGAACAACAGATTCGATGCGGGAGTGCCGGCGGTGCAAACCACAAGGCTGAGAGGGCATGGGGCCCAATCCTTTGAACCTGTCAGTTAATGCTGGCGTAGGGAGCATGCCGCCTTTACAGGGGCGCTGTCTATGCACAGCGCCCCTTTTCTATGCCAAGGAGGCATGTGCAGTGATTGATTCGAAACAGCTTAAACAAAATGTGGTCAAGGCCGTGGAGGAGATTCGCGCCACCAACCCGATGGCCGGCTCCATCACCAACACGGTGACGATCGACTTTGTCGCCAACGCGCAGCTCGCCGTAGGCGGTTCGGCCGCCATGGTCTATCTGCCCGACGAGGGCGAGGCGCTCGTTGCCGGCGGCGGCGCCATCTATCTCAACATGGGCACGCTCTTCCCCATCTACGAGCAGACGATTCCCCGTGCGGCCAAGGCGGCACACGACGCCGACAAGCCCTGGGTGCTCGATCCGGTGGGCCTGGGCATCGGTAGTCTGCGCACCCAGTTGGTAAACGAGCTCAAGCAGTACAAGCCCGCCATCGTGCGCGGCAACGCCTCCGAGATCATCGCGCTCGCCGGCCTATGGGGTCTTGAAGGCGAGGCGGCTGACCTGAGCCGCGTGCGCGGTGTCGATACCACCGATACGGTCGACGCCGCCCGCGGCGCTGCCGTGGCACTCGCCCGCTACACCGGCGGCGCCGTAGTGGTCTCGGGCGAAGTCGACCTGATTACCGACGGCACGACCGTGGCCAAGTCCCACGGCGGCAGCCCGCTCATGTCCAAGATTACCGGCTGTGGCTGCTCGCAGGGCGGCGTCCTGGCCGTGTACGCTTGCGCCGCCGATCCGTTTACGGCAGCCATCTGCGGTACCGCTGTCTACAACGTTGCCGGCACGCGTGCCGCCTCTGTCGCCGATGCCCCGGCAAGCTTTAAGGTCGCCTTTATCGACGAACTCTACCGCGCGACCGCTCAGGATATTGCGAATAACCACCTCGAGCTCGAGGAGGCATAAGCCATGTCCGAACCCGCAACCGCTGCCGACATGAACACGCTCGTCGCCGTAGCCATCGCCCCGTGCGGCACAGGCGACGAGCTGTCCGCCGAGGTCGCCGAGGTCGTGCGCGTCATTCGCGAGAGCGGCCTTCCCAACCGCACCACCTCGATGTTCACCGAGATCGAGGGCGACTGGGACGAGGTCATGCAGGTCGTACGCGACGCAACCTTTGTGTTGGCAAGCAAGGGCATCCGCACCGAAGTCGTGCTCAAAGCCGATATTCGACCCGGGTTTACCGACACCATGACCGGCAAACTCGAGCGCATGGAAGCGCAGATCAAAAAGCAGGAGGAAGCACGATGAGCATCCGCGACAACCTTGATATCTCGGCCTATCTGGTACTCGGCCCCGAAAACACGCTGGGACGTCCCGTGGGCGATGTGGTAGCGCAGGCGCTGGATGCCGGCTTTACCTGCATCCAGGTGCGCTCCAAGGTGGCAAGTGCCCGCGAGATCATCGCGCTGACGGGCGACGCCGCGCAGGCTATCGCTCGCGCCGGCAAGACCGGCAAGGTCGCCCTGCTTATCGACGACCGTCTGGACTGCGTACTCGCCGCACGCGAACAGGGTATCGCCGTCGACGGCGTGCATGTGGGCCAGAGCGATATTCCCGTCGATGTCTGCCGCAAGCTTCTGGGCCCCGATGCCATCGTGGGCCTTTCGGCCCGTTGCGAGGAAATGCTCGAGTACGTCAAGACCGCCGACATGAGCCTAGTCGACTACCTGGGCATCGGCCCGCTCCACGAGACCGAGACCAAGCGCGACTGTGGACGCGCGGCAGATGGCTCCATCATCACCAAGAGCTTTGAGGACCTGGCCGCGCTCCATGCGGCAAGCCCCGTTCCCATCGTGGTCGGCGGCGGCGTCAAAAAAGCCGATCTGCCGCAGCTCAAGGCCACCGGCGTCGAGGGCTTCTTTGTAGTGAGCGCCGTCTGCAGCGCTGACGACCCCCACGCCGCAGCCAAGGAGCTTGTCGACACCTGGCAGCAGGCATAGGCATAGGCCGAGCAGCTGATTCGCAGCCTCATATCTTCAATAGCGGAAAGCGCATCCCAGTTTGGACCTCCATTCTGGGATGCGCTTTCCATATAGAGAGTCAGCGGGAAACTGTGTCCCAGTCTAGACGTAGATTCCGGGATGCACTTTCCGGAATCCGCCGTCTGGGAAACTGTATCCCGTTCTGGGCGCAAATTCTGGGACATGCTTTCCGAAATCCGCCCAACGGGAAACTGTGTCCCAAACTACGGCCGGGACTGCGGACAAAAAGTTGGACCGTTGAGGTCCGGAACGGAGTCCGCATGGCATACAGTAGGAGAATGGTGGAGAGGGCCAGGGCGCTTCGCGGCGCCGGGCTCACCGT